>JAFVSF010000204.1 GCA_017503885.1 Clostridia bacterium | reverse complement strand
TAGCCAGAGCCATCGCCATCGCCATAGCCAGAGCCATCGCCATAGCCAGAGCCATCCTCTTGATTTGTAATAACTGGAACGTTAAGCCATTTTAAGATTAGTTCCTTTTCCATTCTGCCACCTCTTTGATAGACTTAATCGCTTTATCCGTGCATTTGTCAATTTCAATAGCATCAAGGACAAGAATTTCGTCTACAGTTACGGTGAACTTACAGTTAGTAGGTCTTACAGTTCCTTCTTTTGCAAGTTGACTAATAGATGCTGCTCCGTCCCAGTACCAAAGTCTACGAACGTTCGTCATAGTAACTTCTTGTCCATTTCTTTCCTTAATGTTTCCAAAGAATACGCCACTTCTATCGCCTCTTACAATGTAAAATTCCTTTTTGTTTTCTGTAGTTTTCATAGTTATTTATCTCCTTTTAATTTATTTTGTTTCAATATTGTATTTTTCAACTAACCACTTTTTAACAGTTGCCAATTTATGATTGCAACATTGTTCGTATATTTCATTTACGATGGACATTTTGCTTCC
The DNA here is from genome assembly GCA_017503885.1 of Clostridia bacterium. Taxonomy (GTDB): domain Bacteria; phylum Bacillota; class Clostridia; order Christensenellales; family Borkfalkiaceae; genus UBA10281. The sequence continues at coordinate 30,021 of JAFVSF010000204.1, read as the reverse complement.
TTTATAACCAAGTTCATACGCTGCTTTAACTCTGTCTTCGCAAACATCTACTTGAATTTGTAATTCGGAACAGTGTTGTGCTACATTATCCAACTCTTTTTTAAGAACAAGTTCTCGTTGTTTGTAATACGCGGCTTTCTTTTCTGCTTTAAGCCAAATACTTACACAAACTGATAATGCAATTGCTGATATTCCAAGGACTACTGAGTTAATTATTGGTATTGTTTCTATCGTCATTTTCTTCACGCTCCTTTTTTTCTGCTTTATAATCTAATATCATAGGAATACCCATACAAACTATAGGTACAAGTATTCCTATTATTGCTGCCCACAACATTAGAAGTCACCTTCTACTGTAAGCCACGGTTTGCATGCGTTCAAGTATTCACAACCTTTACAAGAATATGCGTCATATTTCTTCAAGAACGGCATCTTATGTTCAACCATAAAGTCAATCATTTTTGCTGCGTCGATTAAGTCGTTAAGTACGCCGCAATATACTTCTGTATCTAAATACTGGATGGACAAATAAGCGGCTTTGTTTAATGCAAGATTGTTCCAAATATCATAGTAATAACCGCCTTCTTTGCAATGGTAGTATGGGTCGTCTCCGTGGATAGCGATTACACATTGTTCATAAAACTCTTGCGATACGTTTTGTGATTTAGAACGAGATAATGTTCCGTTACTTAAAATAGTAGGTTTGTCAAATGCTTTTTTAGGAATATCAATATAACCGTATCTAATGTTATGCAAAGGAATATCGTAGTTAATATGAACAAGCAATGCATACAAAGGCAACTGACTGTTCATATCAAAGTCGTCCTGAGTTTTCTTGCTTGAACTAAACTTATAGTCAAGAATAATTGCGTTAGTTTCAGTATACATAAGACAGTCAATTACACCTACGATAGGTTGATTGATGTTTGTATAACCGAGTTGTTTAAGTTGTTCTACTGTAAGTTGAAGTTTTACTTCTCGTTCTACTCTAACATTGCCAGTTTGACTATCAATAAGTTCTTTTACAAGTTGTCGTTCATAAACCGCGGTTTGTTTAATTACTGGAACAAAATAGTTTTGCCAGTTAGGAATTCCAAATTCGTCTTTTAGTTCTCCGTAAAGAACTTCCGATGGAATTACTCGTTGATAATCACCTGCTTTAATTACTCCGTCGTCGGACTCGTCACGAAGTTTACCTGCTCTATACAAGCAATCGTGAGCCATAATACCAAATGTCAAGTGTGGTGAAACAGGTTTGCAAGGTGGAGTATGCAAGATGTAATTGTGCTCGTATCTTGCCATACAATTTGCAAAGCTGTTAAGTGATGAGTTACTGTGGGACATGTTTTATACCTCCGTTTAATAGTTTTTAGATTTTCTGCCAGGTTTGCAGCAGTTTTTAAGTTCTTTGTTAACTTTCTTAATTACTTCTCTAAGTTCGTTTTCGTTCTTTGCCATAAACTTTGCAGTCGAACCGTTACTGTAAGTAATACTAATTTCAATTTCGTCAAAGTATTTGCCAGACTTATAACTCTTTATGCCTCTAATTCTACTTGACGTTCCTGTAAATGATTGTCTGTATACATCAAACAACCTAAACTGTTTCTTTTCTCTTTCCATAGTTATTCTCCTTATTTGTATCTATTAAACGACTCCCAGTTTATGTCCATTTGCTTAAACTTATCTTTAAGTTGTTGCATTTTCTTGCGAGACCAAGACGTAGTATGTTTATTACCATAATCACGCATAAGTTGCTCAAACTGTCGTTCTCCTATTAGTTCTATGATTATTTCTTTTACTTGTCCAAATACGAGTTGAATAAACTCTTCTGCATCTTTTTGCTCAGCATCTTCCTCTGCTTGAGTATCAGGAAGCATATCGCCAATCGTTAACGGAGTATTATCACCGTCGTGATGGACAACTTTGTCAATACTAATAATTTCCGGTTTGTTTTTGTCCTTTTTAATTGAGGATAAAATATCGTTATTATAGCATCGTTCTACGAGAGTTGGATGCAAATAATAGCCTTTGCGATACAAGTTTAGCATAGTCATTCTGCAAATTTGGCAAGCATCTTCGTACTCTATTTGCGGCCATCTTTGTATTTGTTTTAATGCTAGTTTGTTAATTAGCGGTTCAAATAACTGTATTTGTATATCAAGTGACGGTTGTTTATAGCCAATTACATTTGAAACCTTCTTCTCATTACTTTCCTTAAGTATAGCAAATATTTCTTCTACAACAATACAGCTATGTAAAGTATTGTATTTGTCGGTTTGACTAATAGTGTATTCTATTTGCCAGCAAACTAATTTCTCTGCTTTATATTTAGCGTATATTAAGTATGAGTAAATAGTTTCAAGTTCGTCAAGAACAGTATGTAATTGACTTTTTATTTCTTCGTCTGTATGATTGACGGATATTCGTTGAACTAATTTGTTTGTTATGTTCTCAGCCATTCTCAAGGTACTCCTTTAACTTAACGATTAAATCGTCTATTGACGAAGTTCTTTTTATAGTTTCTTCGTCGTATTTCCTAAGCAATGCTATTCTTGCAATAGATGCTCTTGCTTTGTCAATATGCCTACATAATGTTTGTAAGCTTTTGTCTTCGTATTTTCTTGTCGGTCTCCATCCTAACTGTTCATAAATTGCAAAATCTACGAACCAATATATTATCCTGCGTATAGATATTTTAGGACTGTTAACCGAGTAACATTGTAATAGCTCTAAGTATTCCGGTTGAGTTATAGTTATGTTGTATCTTCCTGCACCGTCACGGTTCATACAAGCAGGTCTGTCAAGTATGTCTATTTTACCGTCTGCACCTTCTTGCAATATTCTATTCACAACAACTGATAAATCACCGAATAAACTTAAAGTATCTACAATGTACTTATGCAAATAAATGCTCTGTATCATATCTCTAAATGCCTTGCGATATCACGGAGCATTGCAGGTATGCTGTCACAAGATACGTTAATTGGTTGTTGATAGCCGCCTCGGTAAGTTACGACTACCTCTTCGTTATAATCATTGCCCGGACGAAAGTACTCCAAACTCTCAATACCGCTGTAATGCTTACTAAGTAAACTACTCAAACCTTCTACAAAACCTTTTTTATCTTCCATAATTACTCCTTTGACTCTGCAGTCTTTCTATATTCGTCAATGCACTCTTCGCATATAATAGTTCCGTCGATGTCGTAATATTCTTCACCGACCATTATGTCGCCATCACAGCACTGACATCTGTCTGCGACTTGTTCTTTGTAACCGTAATATTCCTCTGGAGTTTTGCCAACCCACGGAGCTTCTAAATGTCTATCGTCCATATGTCACCTCTTGTAGCACTCAGGACCTAAGCCTCGTTGAATGCTTTCTGGAGTAGTAAGTCGTCTGCCACATCTACCACATCTACCTTCGTGAAATACGTGTAAGTTAGCAGGTATATTATAAAGCTTGCTCAAAAAGAAACGAATTGCTCGCAAGGAAGGCGGCCAAGCAATAGTCACTCGGTCCTTCCAAGGTTTAGCTGCATGGAAATATTCCGTGTCGCTGTAATAACAGCCAATGTATTGGTAGTCCTTCTCATTGTCCGAGCCACTAAGCAAGTCAATAAAGTATAAGCTCTCTTTGCCTTTAGCTTTTTTAATCTTATAAGTAAAGTGATTATTAGTGTTGCCGGATTGCAATGTGATTGTTGCGTTGCCTGCAAGAGTATATGCTGGAACGTCCTCTGCTTTAAGTTCTGCTGTATATAGCTTACTCATAGTCGTCCTCCTCTTGCTTTTTAGCCGCTTTCTTTGCTGCCGCTCGTTTCAATCGTTCAAGCTCTTCTTTTTCAGCCTCAATTTGTTCTCGGAGTTTTTCTCTCGCGGTTTGGTCAGTCCAGTGACCGTTTTCGTCTTTTTCCCAGTATTCCTTAATCTTACCGGACTCTGTTAGTACTTTGTATACCTTCGTGTTAGGGTTTGAACGCAAGATGTCTTTTAAGTCTGGATGTTTTTGCAATAGTTCTGTCATTTTAGGTACTCCTTTATTATATAAATATATTTATATTAGCATTTAAGTTAGAGGCGGCATCAGTTAAGACACCGCCTACACTTATGAGAATGCGGCCAAAGATTAGCCGTTTTGAGAAGCAAGTAATGCATCGAGAGCAGCTTGAGCTTTAGCAAGTCTGCCTTCTGCCATCTTCTTCTTTTGTTCTACGGTCATAGGAGCACGTTTTGCTCTAGGAGCTTTAGGTGCATTAGCCTTAGCTTCTTCTGCCATAGAAAGAAGTTCGTTGTAACGGTCATAGTCCTCAGGGAGGATAAAGTCGATTAAAGATTTACTCATTGTTATTTACTCCTTATAGTTTTAATTTGTTTTGCTTGACTGAGAGATGGAGCTCACGGTCACTGCAAGTATTAGTTATTGCCTTCTGCTGCTTGAGCTTCAAGTTTAGCAAGAGCTTCTTTTGCTTTAGCAAGTTTAGCTTGAGCCTTTTCAAGCTCAGTCATAGGCTTAGCTTTAGCATCTTCACGAGCCTTCATAGCACGTTCAATGATTGCCTTGTATTCAGCCTGTTCAGCTTCAGGAAGGTAGCTAATAAGCTTCTCGTTAGGAAGTTTGCTGCCTACACTGCCGATGTGACGGCTAGGTTTATAGCAAAGGTCAACGAAGCCTTTTTCAGCGATTTCAGCATCAGCTTTCTTTCTGTTAAACCATTGACGGTTCGATTTGTTTTTAGTGAGGACGATAGTCTTGTCGTCAGCGTCGCAGAACTTACAAGCGGGACCTACGGTGCCGTCAAAGTCTACTACGTGGAAGTTGCCTTCGTCGTCTTTAATAATCTTTGCATAAGCTTCGCCTTCAACGAGAACTTCTGCTACTTCTTCTACAGTTTCTACTGCGTTGGTGTTTTTACTCATTGTAAATAGTCTCCTTTTAATTATATTTATTGTTTTATCTAACAACTGCTCCATCAGTTGATTAAATTATAGGTTATCGGTCTATCGGCCGGTTCTATTATATTATATGAAAAGAATGGTAAGATTGTTCCACCTTGATTTTTAAGATTTACCGTGTAAGGTATGCTGCTGCCTTGAGATAGTAGTATGTTTTGTTGCAAGGTGCGTTGTTTGCAAGGTAGGTTAAGCGAAGGCCGGCGATACTGTCAGGTTGCTCTATTGCAAAGGTGGCATAAATCTCTCCTGTCCATTTGCTGAATATGTCTATGTTGTTGCCTCGCTTACTTATGGCGTATGATATGCGAATGTTAGGCGATTTGCGAGGATATGCGTTAAGCAGTCGACGGCCAGGGTAATGCTCAAGGTATTGTTTGAGTTCTGCAAAGGTGAGTGCTCGGTCGCTACGCCATTGATTGCCGATGTCCTCTTGCACACAGTCACCTGGACGACTGTACAAGGACCAGTAAGGGACGTCTGCAAGAGAGGTATACTGGCAGCCGGACGATGCTGTGAGAGAAAAGTTGACTACTGATTTACCGATTTTCATACTTTTATACTCCTTTTTGATTGGTAGGTTTATAGATTAAATGACGATTGGTGGTTAGAGTGATAACTGATAAAAAAAATTATCAGTCACAGCAAAATTTTTCAATCTTTTTATAAAAAAATGAGGCCCCCCCCCATAATTATTTCTATTATATACATATATAAAAATAATTTTTGTTTTTTGTTTCCTTATTTAGGATGAAACAAGTTAAGACTGATACTTGCGACTGATAATCTAATTTTTACCTATCTTTTTGATAGCATAATTTCTTTACCATAACTTTTATTTTCAGGGGGGGCCTCTTAAAATTATAAAATCTTTTAGAAAAAATGCTGTGACTGATAAAAATGATTATCAGTTATCAGTCTCGCCTGACCAAAATTATCTTAAAATTGACTCGGCGGTGGTTCAGCTGCCATATTGCGAATTAAACTTTTGCAAAATACTCAGCTGCATCGACCTCGCGGCCACTGTATTCCCAAACTTCAAGCGTTACTTGATACTCAGGCTCGGGAAATTTAGCTTTAATCTCGTCGTAAGCTCGTTTGGCGCTGTACATTCCGAGCTGTTTAGTACAAAATACATATACGTATTTCATTTTGCCTTGATGTTGCTCAAGTTTTGCAACGTTTATTCTGTATTCCATTACTTAACCTCCAATAAATATGGCTCGGATGTTCGTGTGAGCTTGAACGTATCGACCATCCAGCGAATTTGGTGCTCTATTTCGTTGTATTTTGTAGCTACGTAGTGCTTACGAGCCTTACTAACGAACGTGTTTGACGGCATTTTGTCGTATTGCCTGCCCATTAGGCGTTTTTGCTCCTCGAGCAGGTTCAAGCACTCTTGCAGAGACGGCTTTTCTTGACGAGCAAGGCTTATAGCGTCCCAAAACAACTCTGCGAATTGGTCAAGGACGCCTAATTTGTCAGCCTTTTTGAACAAGAGTTCCGTATCTTGTAAGGATATGTGCTTTAAGTCGTAGTTGGACGGCCTCAACTCCTCCGGCAAGGCCATCCATTGCATTATTTTTGTCATAGTTTGTGCTCCTTAGTTAAGTTCGCTATGTCCTTCGTTGAAAGCTTGACGGCAGTCGTCGCACATTTCGCCATCAAAGCAAATTGAGCAGACGATGTTGCCGCAAACTGGACATTCATATTCGTAATCGTCGTGCATTTCTATGCCGCAGCATTTACAGTATTCTTTTGCCATTGTGTTAGCCTCCGTCCTTATGCATTTTGTTGAGCTTGGAGCTCTGCGAGTTTAGCTTGAGCACGTTCAACGGCTCTTACGCGCTTTTCATACTCAGTCATAGGTGCTTTCTTGTTAGCTGCTTCACGATTTGCCTTAGCCTTCTCTACGAGTGCGAGGTACATTGCTTTGTCTTCGCCTTCCAAGTATTCCTCAAGGCCTTTGCGAGGAGCTGACTCAGTGCGAGGACCTAACGTCTTGCTTTCCTTGAAAGTGAGCTCAATAGAGCCGCCTGCAGCGTCAACTTTCTTGCTGTTGAAGTATTTGCGGTTGACTTCGTTTGCTGGAAGTACAAGGGTGAACGGTTCGCCTGGATAAGTCTTGTCGATTGCTACTGCGACTTCTTTGCCTGCGTCGTCGATGGTTACGAGTTCGTAGCCGGTGTTGGTGCTGCTGTTTTTTCTTACTAATACCTTCATAATGGTACTCCTTATGCCGCTATTGCGGTGTTGAGCCTCAAGGGAGTCGGACCCTATCCTTTGCCATCCGGGTGCTCATATTTGCAGAGAGGGACAAGTCAACCTCCCTGCTGCTCTATTTTACGGGCTCGGCTTTGATATGCCTACCGATGGTGTACTACACAGCGCCCACCAGTTTAGGCGCTTTGGCTACCATTCGCGCGTTATACTGCCAGTCTTTGCAGTCGTAGCCTACGCGCTCGCACGTTTCTATTCGTCTTTGCTGACGCCAGTTATTGCTCACTGGTCACGTGGCCGGGGATTGTTCCGGAAAGTCCACCCACTCGCGGGGCAAGTCCGTCTCGTCGGATACCAGAGTACGATGGGAGCCTTCCAAACTCCGGGCCGTGAGGCCGACTCTGGATGCCTTCCTGAGGGCTGGACTGGACTTGGAGGCCCACTCCTGGCCACAAAGGACCGGCGAGGTTTTCGTTATTCAATGGGACTTTGGCCCTGGGTTGTTTCCTCCTGACAATAATATACTTTTGAATAATATTAAAAATCGGTGGCCCGGGGCCGCTCCTATAATCGGTATAGTTGAGTTTCCACACATTACATCCAAAACATTTTGAACTATATTAAGCTTTCCTGCACATTGCCATTTAAACTAATTCGCCTCCAAAAAATCTAAAAATTTCGTAGAAAATCGCTATATATTATATAATGAATAGCCGAAATCTCCTGTAAATGGCAAAATAAGGTAATATTTTTAATCAAACCGGAATATAATACTAATGAATACTTATAAAAGGAGACAACAATATGGCAAACAAACAGCATAGAGATTGGGCGGAAATGAAAAATTTGTTTTCCGATCCAAAGTTTTCTCGTCAAGCATGGAAATCGGTCGGCATAGCTATTGCAATGCAACCTGCAGTTAAACCTATCCAAACGTTTGACAAAGACGGCAACGAAACGTTCAACAGTCAAGTAGAAAGCTACTCTTATAATAAGCTTGCAAAAGATATTAAGTCTTTGCAATGTGAAGAGCGTGAACCTACTGAGCTCGAAATGATACTTCATTGTCAAATGGTTAAGGCAAGAACTGACACATCAGCAGCGGTATTTATCCGCGACACGTTAGGCGCTAAACCTGTTGACGAGACGAAAGTAGACGCACAACTCAGCAATCCTTACGAGCAACTCACCGACGAGGAACTTGAAGTATTGCAGGCAATGAGAGAAAAGAAGGCGTTAGAAGCTGCACAGTCCGAGGCGCAGGAGCCTTCGGCTTCACTTCCTCTTGTAGAACCGAGCGATAATGAAACGACTGGCGATTAAGATAGTGCTTGCAAGTGCTGCGATATTATTCGTAGATTGCTTTGCATTATTGTGGTAAGCAAATGAGATGGTTATGGAATAAAATCGTATCCGTTTGGAAATGGATATGGAGACAGTTAAAGGACTGGCATAACTTAGTAATATTTGTAATAGTATTCTTGGTAGTATCTTGTGAGGTATGGGTGCCATACTTAATCGGAGCAATAACAGGAGATGGTTACTGGTTCGCAATCGGTTCTGCGTGCTGGGCATTTTGGTTAGCTCCGTTCACACCGTTCCTACCGCTATGTATTGCTATTACATTAGGAATACGTAAGTTACGGGACAAAATAAAGGAGAGACGTCATTGGAAACAGAGATAAGTTATTGGAAAAATGGATAAACATACTTGGACTACAAGATTGGCATATAGAGGTATATAATGATTGCAGTCCTAAGAAGCTTTTCGATAAGGATGCTCAAGGTGAGAACTATTATAACTTTACTTATAAACATGCTAAAATACGTATTATTTCTAAAAAGGATAGAGAACGGGACATTCTACCAATGGAATACGAGCATATTTTAGTTCACGAGCTTCTTCATTGTAAGTTCGCTTCGTTGGACGACAGCGGCAACGCATTGCAAGACAAACTTGTTCACCAACTTGTAGAGGACTTTGCAGAAATACTTACGGAAAGGTGTAAATACTATGAGGATAGTTAAAATTATAAGCATAATCTTTTGGATAATTACTATAGTAATATTCGTCGTAAGCGTCGGACTCGCATGTTCTACTAAGTTTACTGTTACTGATTACATCGGACTTATATTTAATTGTTTAAACGTCATAGTTTTGACTGCATTTAATCTTGCTTGGATAACGGAGAAAAAGAAATGATAGCTAATACATTAGACGGTGAATTATTTAGACGTAAATTGCAAAAAAATTATGCAGCATATGTTCAATACGCCAACCCAGGCTTTTGTATGACTGCATTTCATAGATACTTATGTGGAGAGATACAAGAATTCCTCGATATGCCTCCTACTGGCAAAGCAATGGACATCCTTCTCTTGTCGGTGCCTCCTCAGCACGGCAAATCATATACAGTAACTGAAACGTTACCTTCCTGGTTCCTTGGCAAACATCCTCAAGACGCAGTAATTATTTGTTCGTACGACGGTACTATTGCAGAAGGTTTTAGCCGTAAGAACAGAGACAAGTTCAACGAATATGCAACGGACGTATTTAGAGTTCTTCCTAACGACCAAGTACAAGGTGTTGCATTATGGGAAACAAAAGATGGCGGTAGATGTCGTGCTGCAGGTCTTAAGGCAGGTATTACATCATACGGTGCAGAATTGTTCATAATTGACGACCCTATTAAGAACAAAGAAGCAGCTCAGTCGGAAACAATCCTTGCAAAAATACATGGTGAAATGGGACCTTCAGTTCAGTCTCGTATTCACCCCGGTGGCAAGTTAATTGTAATACAAACTCGATGGGTTGAAAACGACGTAATTGGCTATATTGAGGAAAAATGGTCTGAGTATATCTGGAAAACTATTAACCTTCCTTGCGAATGCGAGAACGCTGAAAACGACCCACTCGGTCGTAAAGTTGGTGAAGCGTTGATGGGTGAACATCTTGGCGACAAGAACATTCCTCCTAAGATTAGGAACGACAACGAGTGGCTTAAAAGTAAGAAGGCACTCGTTATTGCAGGTGACGGTGAATATACTTGGAACGCATTGTATCAAGGTCACCCGTCGGCACAAAACGGTAATTTATTCCGTGAGAGCTGGTGGCAATTGTATAGTAGACGTGACGTAAGGTTTGAAGATTTTGAGTATACTTGCTTATCAATAGACGCTACGTTCAAAAAGACTGAAACGTCGGACATGGTCGCAATGGAACTTTGGGGACTTCGACAAAATCACGTGTTCTTATATAAACTCGTAAACAAACGTATGGGTTTCGTAGACACAGTATCGCGAATTAAAAAGTTCCTTGAACAATTTCCTGGAATAGACGAGCTCATCATAGAAGATAAGGCAAACGGTTCCGCAATCATTGATACATTGCGATATACTGACGGAGTACCTCCTATTGTAGGAGTTAACCCGATGGGCGGCAAGTATTCACGTGCACAAGCGGTATCGCCATTCATTGCAACATTAGTTGTTCATATTCCTAATGACTTTACTGAAAGCGAAAATGCTGAAGTAGAGTGGGACACTAACGAACCATTAACTGCGACTGACAAATTTGTAATTCAACATAGTAAATTTCCGTTTATGAAACACGACGATATGGTTGACGCCGATACACAAGCATTGACTCGTTTGATTAAACTTGTAACTGGTGAAGAGGCTATGCCTGACAGGAACTATCTTGTATTTAACAAATGGTATCCGGATATGTGGGAGGATTACGAACAAATGAATTCTGCTGAGCAAGAAGAGTTCATAAAAAGATACGGAGCTCCATTAGAGTGGGCACCTGACGATTACGTTCAAAATAAGAGATACAAAAGTAGGTAACATTTTGAACATAATCGTAATATAATAATAACGAGAGGTAAAGATAATGGCGAAAAAATTGACGAGATTAGATTTGTATTTACAGTCAAATACTGCTGAACAGTACGTTAATACTGAAGAGGAAAACGAACTCGTAGGCAAATTTGCAGAATTGTATTCTCTTGCATTATCTGCACAAAAGAATACCGAAGAGGCGAATCCTGAAAACTTGGCTAAATGGCGTAAGGCTTATTACGGAACTCTTAACGCATTAACTAAAGATGGCAAAGAGAGCACTCGTAAAAGTCGTTCTTTACGTAAGATGGTATACGAGCTTATTGAAAGTAAAATTGATAACTCTATCCCGATGCCTAAAATTAGACCAAGATACAAGACGGATTTGCCTCTTGTTTCTGTAACTGAAAATTATTTGAAGTTTGAAGTAGACGGTATATTTACTAAATACTTAAACGATAAGAGTGAACGTTCAACGTATGTAGACGGTACCAGCTGGTACAAAGTGTGGTGGGACTCTCTTGACAACACTCACGAACGTTCCGGCAACGTAAAAATTGACCTTTGTACAGTTGACCAAGTAGTTCCTCAACCTGGCGTTAGCGACTATCATCAACTTGAATACATTTTTGAAAGAAAGGAAATTTCACTTACAAGAATTTGGGACTTGTATGGACGTAGAATTACTCCTTCAAGTGCAAATAACGTAATAGAAGTTATTTCTTGCTATTACTTAAACGACGAACGAGTTGTAGGCTTATTTATGTATGCTGCACATAGCAGACAAGTTATTTGCAACGAAGAGTATTGGCAAATTCGTAAACTTAGAACTTGTACTACTTGCGGAACAATCAATCCTATGGGTGATACTTGTAGAAACTGCGGCAACAAAAAGTTTAAGTATGAAAATGCTACAGAAGAAATTCTTGATAGTGACTTAGAAGAGATTTACAATCCTTACGACGTAGGTGAAACTGACGATGAAAAAGAACGAGACCATTATAAGAGCAGAGTATTTTTAACTGCAGGTACTAAAATACCTTTTTATAAAATTACTCAACTTCCTTTTATTCCTCGTCCTGCTATAAGTTCACTTGACAATATTTACGGTACGAGTGAAGTTAAAGTTACATTGGAGTCACAAGACGCAATTAACAAATTATTAAGTAAAGCTCTTGAAAAAACTATGAAGTCCGGTACAATTTTAACTAAACCGGAAAAAGTTAAAATTAGCGATACGGACGACACAATTAAAGTTCTTGGCGTAAGAAGTTCGGAAGAGGCGGCAATGGTTCAAAGTAGAGCTGTGGCAGCGGACACTTCCCAAGACCTTGTAATGGCTGCTACATTATACGAAGGCGGTAAAGCTTCGTCCGGCGTTACTGACTCTTTCCAAGGTGCAAGAGATACTACAGCTACTTCCGGTAAAGCTAAACAACTTGCAGCTGCGTTGACAGCAGGACGTATTGAGAGCTTGAGAGTTATGAAGTCTGCAGCATTTGCAGGACTTTATGAACTTGTACTTAAGTATTTACTTGCATTTAGCGACGAACCTCGTAGATTTGTTAAAGTACTTCCTGACGGTTCTCAAAAGGAAGAAACTTGGAATAAATATATGTTTCTTGACAAAGATAAGTATGGTCAAGTTTACTATCGTGACGATTTACGATTTGACAGCGACCCTGCAGCAACGTTAAGTCAAAACAGAGCACAAATGTGGCAAGAAACCCAGGATAAGTTTATTCAAGGTGCTATGGGCAACGTAGCAGACCCGAGAACGTTAAAACTTTTCTGGAATATTATGGACTCGCTCCAATATCCTCTTGCAAAAACTGTTCTTGCTGGCATTACTGAAAATGAACAACACTTGCCTCCTGACATTGAGAAAGCGATTATGAGTAATCCTCAGTTGCAACAACTTATAATTCAAACGCTTCAGGCATCTGGAGAGCAAAGAGGTGGTGCTAGACCTGGTAGCGGACCTAAAGCATCCGGAGAAACTCATGCAGGTGAAGTTGAAAAAACCAACGAGAAAAACCGCGCACAAAACAGAGAAGTCGTAGGTAATGCACAAAACTCCGGAGCACAAGTTAAAGGAGGAATTCAATGAAAACGTTTAACAATGAAATAAACGTTCATAGAGGAGAAACATTTAGTATTGACAAATCCGTCCAAAACAAGGACGGTTCTCCTTATGTAATAAGCAGCAAACTTAACAACCCGTATTTTTTGTTAACAGTATCTACTACTAGATACGAACAAGAAGATAGATACTTAAAAAATTACTGGTTAGACCTTTCAAACTTTCCTAAGTTTTTATCTACTCAAGCGTTTGACTTAAAATCATTGATGTCTACTGCTAACGGCTCTACTCCGATGTATCCTAACGGATTTTACGATATTACTGCAAGAAGTAGCACAGGCGTTAACGGAACGGACTATCTTGCATACGGATATATTGGAAGTAAACTTGTATTTTTAGACTACGATGACTGTGTATTCTATGTAGAAGACGACGAAGGAAATAGAACTTATAAATACTGGGACGATTCTGTAGTAAATGGCGATAGAGTCGGATGGTTAAATTATAAATGCAAAATTACAAAAGCATTTTCACAAGAAGACACTCGTGAGTGGGTAGAGCAAAGTTATATTTATAGCATAAAACTTGTATCTGGACAGCTAATGAGTGATTACTTAAATGGACTTTGTATAAGTAAAGGTATTGATTATGTAGGTATTAGTAACCAGGAAAAATACGATAAACTTGTAGAAGCAGGTCACGTATTTCCAAAGGAATTTAACGTTAGCAGAGTTATTGGTAAATACGATGTAGTTATGCCAATACTTGTACCTACTAAAATGTCTGTACTTAGCAGTATAAATGGAGGTTTATAATGAGTGAACAAAATGTTATAGAAGTTATAGTTGTTCCGGAAGTACCTAAAGTAGTATCGGACGAAGAGATTTACGTATATGTTCCTGTTGCGACTAATACGACTAAAGGTATTGCATCGTTTGATGCTAATTCTATTAACGTGGTTGCAGGCGTAGCATCAGTTAACGACAAGTATGTTAACGATTTAATTGATGTGAAAGTTCAACCGTTGGACAGTCGTAAACTGGATAAATTGACTACGGCAGGAGAACATGTATATTCACACACTGGAGATGTTCAAGAAGAAATTGCAGTATCTACTAATGCAACGCCTGACAACATAGTTAAAAGATTGGAAGACGGAGGAATATTAGTTCCTGACGACAGTGGAAATGAACATTCTGCAGTTAACTTATCGAAAGTAAACAGGATTGTTACACCTATTTCTCAAACGTTGCAAAAACGTACCGAAGTTTACTTGACAAAAGACGAACATGGTTATGTATATATAAATGAAGTAGGAGGTAATGACTAATGTTAAAAGTAGTTACAGATGAGCAATTTTTGTCAAAATTTAGCGAATTAAATTCGTTAGTCAAGACAATGATTTCACATTTAGGTCATAATTTAGCTAAAGAATTAGATATAATAACTAATGAAGAGGAATACAAATATACGTTTACATTAAAAGCTTTAGACGGAACAGTTTTAAGCAGTTATGCTATAGATTTACCGTTAGAAAGTGTAGTAGTTAACGGAACGTATGACGTAAATAACAAATCTATCGTACTTACGTTAAAGAACGGAAATAAGGTAGTAATTCCTATTGAACAAGTTATTGATGGTCTTGCAACTACGGCTCAGTTAAATGCTGAAACTCAAGCAAGACAAGCTGCAGATAACGAGATTAAAGGTTTAGTCACTGCAGAAGCTCAAACGAGAAGTTCACAAGATGCTGCTCTTTCCGGAAGAATTACTGCAGAAGCTCAAACGAGGCAGGCAAAAGACGAGGAACTTCAACAAAACATTGACAACGTACCGTTCTTCGTAGGAGCGGACGGATATATTTATGGAAAAGACTAAGGAGGTAAAATATGTCTTATAAAGTAGTAACTGACGACTCATTTAACAGCCAAATGGACGAACTTAACGGAACTTTGTTATCTTTACTTGATGCGCAAGGTGGAAAAGTTGAAAGCGATATTGAATACGGCGTTAGATGGACAAAAGGAGCAAGTTCTCCTGCCTGTGAACGAGTAACTCGTTATAAAGGTGCTATTTCTACGTGGGACATTTCTTATACGGCAAACGTTGGCGAAGTTCACGATAACCCGTTTGACTATATTGATTTGTTTAGCCCTCAAAAATTCACCGACGTTCACGGAAACGTATTTGCTAGGTTCAAACGTTTTTATGTAGCAAGACAAACGCTTGGAACTTACGAATACATTTGGGTATGTAGAAAGAAACTTTATTCTTTTTACAATTTGCCTAAAGCATTTTATAGAAATGGTCAACCGTATTGGAATTACGTTGACATCGGATGCTATGAAGGCTCTGACGAAACAATGGACGGTACTTCATACCTTGCATCTAAATCTGGACAAATTCCTTCGCATAATAAAACGAGAACTGCATTCTTTAACAATGCTAAAGCTTGGAATAATACGTTGGAAAATACGACTAGCGAATACTATTTGATTAGCACTATGAGTGAAATTACTGAGGTTTTACAGCCGCTATTCACTATTATGACTGCTACTAAAAACTCTCAATCTATTTATAACGGTGTTGTCAGTCATAAAACAGATGCAATTAACGTATCGAGTGTTTCAGGAACTAAATGCTATTTTGCGAGTGAGCAAATCGCATTTGCAGCAGGGTATTGTGTTTGTGCAAACGGTTCTACTGATAATGCACAATACTATAAAATTGTATCTACCGGTACCGATGGAGCAGGTTTCTATGTAGAACTTGATAGAACTCCTACGGTTTCTGTTACGTCTCTTGCAGTTAGACCTAACTTTACTGGTGATACCGACAGCATCGTCGCAACATCCGGTTCTGCATCTAATGCAGGTAAATCTTCGTTTAAAGTATTTACGATTGAAAACATTTACGGAAATATTTGGAAACAAATTTTAGACTTAACTATTAAGGACTATGTTCCTTATGTTTGTCAAAACCTTGAGAATTGGACGGATACAACTAGTCCTGAAACTAACAGCAACTTTATTCGTTGTTCTTACAAACTTGCAGAAACGAATTCTTACGTAAAAGAAGTAGGCTTTGATGCTGAAAATCACGATGCTATTCTTCCTATTGAAGTTGGCGGCTCGTCAAGTACTTACTATTGTGATTACTTCTACATTTCTGCAGGGGCTAGGACGGCTTATTTCGGTGGCCGCTTGAACTATGGCGATACTGATGGCCTTTGGTATTGGGATTTGGACCTTGGCGTTGGTAATTCTTCCTGGAACCGCGGTGCCCGTCTTTCTCACAGGTCTTTGTAGGGGGGTTGTAGGGGGCCCTCCCCCTACTGTATCTTATAAGTCGACTTACAGTTTGAATAATTAGGGACTTGTATGCATCGGTGGCAACTTGAACAATGGCGATAATGATGGCCTTTGGTATTGGAATTTGAACAATGACGTTGGTAATTCTAACTGGAACAACGGTGCCCGTAATTCTCTGTAATGAAAAATTAGCATACATTTAACCTCAGCCCTTGCTGAAAATATTGCCGAATTCAAAGGCGTGTTAGTAAATTAAAAATTGAAAGCGCGTGTGGCAAAAGAGAAAGATACAGACTACTTTGATATGAAACGATACAAAATAAAGCATGAAGAAATAACAAGCATCGAGAACTGTAAGAAAGCTATACTTAAAGCTTCTAAAAGAAAACAACATAGACGTGACGTTAAACGTGTATTGACGGACGTCGATAAATATGCAGAAGACTTAAGCAAGTTTATAAAGGAAGTATTAGACGGAACAAAAGAGTTAGAACAAGGCAATGTAGATACAGTAATAGAAGGAGTGAGCAGAAAGTTAAGAACTCTTTGCAAGCCAAGATATTATCCTGAGCAATGTACTCATTGGGCTATAATGCTTCAAATAGCTCCTTTGTTAGAAAAGTCTTTTTACAAGTATAGTTGTGCCTCTATTAAAGGTAGAGGTACACACTATGCTAAGTATTCCGTTCAACACTTTCTAAAAGATACTAAAAATACTAAGTACTGTTTGCAAGTAGATATTAAAGGCTTTTACAAACATATAAATAAAGAAACTTTAATATCTATGTTGCATAATAAGTTTAAGGATAAGCGTATCGTAGATTTGCTATCAAAAGTAATTTATGCATACAAAGGTGATGGACTTCCACTTGGTTATTATACTTCTGCACATCTTGCAAACTTTTATTTAACCGGATATGATAGATATGTAAAAGAAACATTGAAAGTTAAGTACATGGCAAGATATATGGATGATGTAGTAATGTATGGCGGAAATAAACGTTTACTTCATAAAGTTAAAACTCTTTCGGAAGAATATTTGAAACCTCTCTCCTTGTTTTATAAACCTAACTGGCAAGTTTATAGGATGCCGTATGACAATAAGAAAGGCAAAATCACTAATCAGCGATTTACTGATTTCGTAGGATATAAGTTTTATAGGTATAAAATAATTGTTCGTAAAAGTATATTTTTAAGAATGCTAAGACTTTATAGAAAATTAGTTAATGGAAAGTATACTAGCAAACGAGCACATGCATTTTATTCTTATAACGGATATATTCAACATACAAATAGCGTCGGTGTAACTAATAAGTACATTGACGGTAAAATAAACTTAAATAAATTAAAGGAGATTATAAGAAATGAAAGTAGGAACAAAAACCCAATCAACTGTACAGCCTGAGAAGTTTTTAATTAACGAGCTTCCAAACGGAGAGTTAGAACTCTCTCTTTGTGAAAACATTGTAGAAGTTGAACGAGTAAATGACGTAAATGGCGAAGAACTTGTAGAAAAAGTTTATGAGTACAATTTGACGTTGGAAGTTCACAAAATTAAAAGTTATGAAGAACTTGCATCGGCATTTGTAAGTCTTAAATACAGTTATGGCGATGAGTTTGCTCTTATGAGAAAAGGTTCGGCTAATCAGTATGACGAAGAATACTTAACGTATCTTTCATACGTAAATGATTGTAAGTCATTTGCAAAACAATATTGGTTTTCAAAATAAAATTGTTATAACAATAAATGTTTTTAATAAGGAGGTGGTTCCCTTGGGCTAGTTTAGGTTTTTATAATACTTTTTCCAAACTATTAAAAATTTTATTGGAGGATTAAAACAATGAGAATGGAAGAAAGAAATTATGCAGGTAGAGGTACTACCGGTTTAGCAGCTACTGGCACAGCACTTGGCGGCGCAGCACTCGCAGGAGTTCTCTCTCAAGGTAACGGACTTTTCGGCGGTTTATTTGGCAACAATAACGTTTGTCACGAAAATCAACCCGTAAATCGTTATGAAATGGGACTCGTTCAAGAAAACGGTTCTCTTAAACAGCAACTCTCTCTTCGCGATTCGCAAGTTTATGTAGACCAAAAACTTAGTGATGTTGTTGCATATTTTAATGGAAAAATTGAAAACATCCACCAGTCTATTGCTAATCAAGCTGTTCAAAACCAAAAGACGATGGACGCATTCGAACTTGTAGGTGAAAGACTTGCTTGCTGCAAGAACGAGTTTATGGCGGCTCTTAACAGAGAACGTGACGACCGTTGTTGTGCAGACAACTCTATTGTAACTTATATGAATGCTACTTTCTATCCTAAGATGGTTGCAGACATTACCACTGGTGCCACTACTACGGCACAAAACGTTTACAATCCTTTGCCTAATTGCGGCAGATGTTGTAACTAAGTAACGGTTAGGCGGGAGAAATCTCGCCTAATTAAAATCAGGAGGTAAAATATGGCAAACAAAGAACAACTTATTAAAGCAATTTATAGATTTATTGACAATGATATGTTGCCTAAAGCAGAAGGTAATTACAAAATAATTTTGGGAATTGCTAAAGCTGCAATAAATCATAAATCGGATAAAGTATTTGAAGCGATTAAAAACAACTCAATCATATCTATGTTTGATATTATTGACAAAGAAGATAACGTAGACGTAGATGCACTTTGTAAAATACTTACGGACGGCATGGGTTCTAACGAATTTACATTGTCGTTTAAAGTATTCACTAGCACGTTTGATATGCATTTCTCTGCAGCTGATATTCAAACAATTAAGCGATACATTATGTGAGGTAAATAATTATGGAAAAAATTGACAAATTGTATACTAACGAAGAGTGCTTAAACTATTTAATTTCAAAAGCAAAAGAAGAGCTTAATGACGTTATTAGTTATAATTTGCTTTATGAGTCCTTAAAATCTCACGGAATGCACGAAGATGCCGAGGAAATCGAGCATATTGCAAATCAAGAATATGAACATGCAGAAACTATTTTTGAATTGCTATCGGAAAGAGGTTATCATATTCACGATAATTCGGAAATAATGTCACTCCGTAGAAAAGTAAAAGAAATATTTGAAATGGAGTAGTAAATTATGATTACAGTGGATACTAAAAACGAGTTAAATACTTTAAGAGAGCTTCGAACAAAGGAATGCTTTCCTATTGTAAATAGGGGCAAACTTTGGTATGATTGTTTAACAGCAGAACAAATTTCGGAATTAAACGATTGGTATTTTGCCTGGTTAAACGTAACTGAAACAAAAGTTATTCCGACTAAACCGGAATGGCTTGATAAAAAATTAAGCAGGGAGGAGATAACATGGTAGAGTTTTTTCAAAATATCTGGAATTGGTTTGTTTTGAACAAAGACGAAATAGTATTGTTTTTCACTTCAAGTAACTTCGTTGCATTTATGACAACTATAGTTATGTTGGTAAAACAATTAAAGTCTAACAAAGCTAACAATGAAACTAACAAAGGACTTAAATCTTCTTTGGACAATGCAGTTTCTATTGCAAGCGACGTAGTTAGTATCCGTGACAATAGTGCAGCTACAAATGACCAACTTTTAACTGTTCAAACTGACTTCGAGGAATTTAAGAAGGAAACTTATGATGCATTAGATGTGATTGTTCAAAAAATGAACGCAGTATTAGAGGTTCAATCGTTAGTATATTCTACGATTAAGGACGAAACCATTAGAAAAAATGTGAACGGTATTTTAATGGATGCTAAATATGCTGAAACTGCGACGAGAGCATCTCTTGAAGCAGAAGTTGAAATTCTTAGGAAAAAAGTGAACGAAAAAATTGAAGTCATTAAAGATGTAGTAGAAGATACTGCAGTAAAAGTGAGAAAAGTGACTAACAATAATAAGAGTTCAATTCCGAGGTACTAATATGAAACAGGTAGCGAAGTACAATACATGTAAAGGAGTATCTACAACTTTGACTATAGGTACTCCTATAGTTACTCTTGCTTGTTGCGGAGATTTTTTCGTTCATCGTTCCGACACAGCAATTTCTGCAGCAGGTATGTTTTCGTTGTTTATAGTACTTCTTTTGTTTAAGGATAAATTTGCAGAAAAATGGAAAATGCCATCTGCATTTATATTGTCCTTATTAATGTTTATTTTGTTAATAATGGTGGAAAAAATAATGTTGCCTATGAAATACGTTTGTATAGCAACTATGATTTCCACAGGCGTAGACGAATTGACATTTAAGAGGTTTTATAAGCAAATAGAGCTACTCTTACCACAGGAGGCTCAAGCATTTAAGCATGTAGGTTTTATATTTACAACTACTAAAAAATTGGAGGCAATAAATAACAAATGAAAAAGTCAGTAGAAGATACGATTCAATATGGAAAATCTCAAACTATGAAGGAACTTAAAAAATCTGCTTTTGACTTTATTGTAGTTGTAATAGTAGCAGCGTTAGTTCTTGCAAGTTTAGACGTATTTAATTTGATTGACTTAAATACTATGAATATAGGCGACTTTGTAGTAAGTTGGGTACCTTACTTTCTTGCTACGATTTTGCTTACCTTGGACTTGTATAAAAAAGGGGTATTCGTAGGTAAATCTACTGAGAAGTTCGGAGCTATTGCCAAGTCTTACAGTGATTTGGCAAATAGCTTATCCGGCAAACAAATTAGAGATTTAGGTCCTTTTTGTGAAAAGTATAACGAAGATGCTTTAGTTAATTTAAGAACGTCTATACTTAAAGAAGAAGGCATATCTTATGACGATTTCAACGACGAATTTATTGTAAACGACGTAAAATATCCAGCTCTTAAAACTTGGACAAAGAAAGAACTTATAGATGGTAAATATACTAAAGCACAAATTAAAGCTATTAGACTGGCAAAGAAAGCAAAAGTTAAAGGAATAAACGTAAATATTCTTTTAAGTAGCATAAATATTAGCGACCCGACGAATATCGGTAGAGGCGAAAGTGAATTGGAGAAACGTATTTTAGTTTCGTCAATTATTAAGTACCTCGTATCTACTATGCTTATGTCGCTAATTGTAATTAAAGACATCACTACTTGGGGTTGGGCGTCGTTAATTGGAGTATTGTTTAAAGTAATTTATATGTTTGCAAGAAGCTTTATGAGTTATTTCAATGGTTATGACGATATGACAGTTTCAGTTGCAAATCACATTACGAGAAAAACGGATATTCTTAAAATGTATTTAGACTATGTGCCTCCCGTTCCAGTAACAGAAGAAATAGAAACCTAAGGTAACAATTAGGTTTCTATTTTTATATAATATAATGATACAACAAAGGCTGCAAAACGGGTAATGTCCGAAACTCGCCTAAAAACATTACAGGAGGCTATTATGCCAGGAATTGACGGTGCTAACGAATTCACTGTTGCTGAACTTGAGCTATTGTTCAACGGTGAATTGGAGCAGGAAACACCACCTGCAGCGGAGGGAACAGGAGCTCAAACAGACGAAGGTGAAGGTAAGGAACAAAAACCTGCTGAACCGGAAGTGGACAAAACTAAGGCTTTTGCTAAACGTTTGAAGGAGTCTACAGATAAAGTTAGACAAGAAGAGCGAGAGGCAATTGCTAAATCTTTAGGTTACGAGTCTTACGAACAAATGATAAAGGAACGTGAAACGAAGAAACTTGAAGAAAAAGGAATTGACCCGGAACAAGGTTCCGAAGTCATTGACGAACTCGTTAAACAACGTATTGAGGCTGACCCGAGAATTAAGGAGTTAGAAGAATACAGAAAACAACGAGTTAAAGAGTTTGGCGAAAGAGAACTCGCTGAAATCAACAAACTTACTAATGGAGAAATAACTAGCTTGGCTCAGTTACCAAAAGAAGTTATTGATTTATGGAAAACGAAAGGTTCACTAAAAGCTGCCTACTTAGAATTGGAAGGAGAAAAACTTATTACTAAAATAAGAAGTGAACAGAGTAAGGGTTCCACGGGACATTTGCAAAACCCGAGCGGTGGCACTCCAGGCCAAGACACTAAACGTTTATTGACTGACAAGGAAAAAGCTATCTGGAAACAGTTCCATCCTCATATGACGGACGATGAGTTAAATAAAATGACCGTAGATAATAATTAAAAAGGAGAATATAAAGTATGTACAAAGCAAAATTTAGAACGGCATACGACCAACGTGAAATTCCTGTTAGCGCAGTAGTTGTTGCAGGCGACCCTTTGGAAGTAGGCCAAGTAGTAACTGTAGACTTCTATCAGGACGGTCTTGCAGTAGTAGAAGCAGTATCTGCAAATACTGTAGGTGAAGCAAAAGAACTCGGCAGCCACATTATTGCACAGTCTGACCAAACGATGGAGTATGGTCACATTCCTGTTGAGGACAGAGATTATAGATACAATCCTGAAGTAAAAGCAAGTATTGACGGTGTAGACCCTCTTGCTAACTTTGATGGTTTCTATGACTCGCTTGATGCAGCAACGACTGAACTCGGAAACGGCACGAGTGGTCACACGATTTTGGTTAAGTTGAATGGCAAATATACCAAGTATACTTCCAACGGTAGCACTTGGAGCAATTCTAACGTAACTGCAGAAATTAAAAAGGTAGCATTGTTTGCTATCGTAGAAAACGACGTAATTGTTTACGACGACGAAGCATAATTAAGGAGGCATTTATATTATGGGTATGATTATTAACATTGACGAAGCTCTTAAACTTCGTTCCGATTACAACATTTTGAAAGAACCTCTCCACGCTATGATGCGTAATCAGCAAGAAGCTTGGGAAAAAGAAAACCCCATCGACTTCATTTTTAGCAGAGGTTCTCTTGCAAGTTTCCAAGAAACTTATACTTCCAGCATCGGTTTTGACCATGCATTTGCAGAAACTGCAGACTATTCCGTAGGTCCTATTTTCAATACGGCTGAAGGTTTCTCTGCAACTTACAGAACGAGAACTTTCCAGGGCGGTTTTATTATTTCTCAGCAAGTTCTCGAAGACGGTCAAGTTCGTAGAGTTAAAGACGACGCATCTGCATTTGTTAAGAGATGGCACGGCGATATCGTAGAATATGCTATTGCATCCCTTGCAGGCGGTTTTGGTGAAGATTACTACTGGGAAAACGGCGACGGTAAATCCAGACTTCGTTTGAACTCTGCAGACACTGTTGACGGAGATGTAATGAACTCTACGAAGAACCCGTTGTTCACTAAAAATCACAAGACTGTTAAGAGAGAAGGCGGTACTCCTGTTACTCAATCTAACTTGTTCTATGTTGCAACTGAAGACCTTGAAATTGGCGGCAATGACGCAGGCCAAATTTCCAAACTTGCAGACGTAATTAACCAAGTTATCACTACTATGGAAAATTACAGAGACGACAACGGCAAACGTGCAGGTGTTCTCGGTGCTAAAACCATTGTTGCAGGTAACGATGCACATCTTAAAGCAGCTCTTGAAACTGCAGTTTCTACTGATGTATTTATGCAAGGCGAAACGAAGTTCCCGAACCCTGCAAAATCTCGTGCAATGGTTAAAACTTCGCCTTACTATCTTGACATTGACATGTGTAAAGATGGCAACGGTTTCTTCATTGTAGATAAAGCATACAACGAAGAAAATCACGGTCTTGAACTTACCGAACGTATTCCTTTCACTCTTGATGCTTTTGAAAAGAGAGAAGCTCCTAAAGGTATTAAATACGAAGGTAGACAAAGATTTGACATCAACTGTGCTAGCTGGAGAGGTATTACTTACGTAAGACTCGGTACTCCTGGTAATGCTGCAGGTTGGGATAACGTGGCTAACTACACGAGAATTACTCCTACTGCAACTATCGTAAAACCCGTATCTGTTGTTGGTACTGTAGCTACTAAAGAACAAGCATAAGCTGACTAAAGACTTACCGCTATACTTACATGGCGGTAAGTTTATATCACAATAAAGGAAACAGCCGGTTCAATTCCGGCAATTGTGTGGAGGTAAATATGGCATATACTTGGGGATATATAAAAGACGTAAGTTTATCAAAGTTAGATTTAGAGGAACCTGAAGCGACTGTGCAAAATTTGCTCAGTCGATTTCCGTTTTATGCAAATGAAGTAATTACACAAGTTTGCTCGTCTATTAAACCTAAATATACTTTTGCAAATTTTGTAATAACTGCAAGTGACGTAGGAGTAGCAAAATCTATGCCTTCGGACTTTGTAAGTTTTGGTGACGACGTTTGTTATCAACTTGTAGAAGAACGTAATTGGCAAGGTGATATTCGAGCTGTAAAACAAGAACTTCACGACGACGATTATGAATACTTAGGATATAATCAACTTGTATTTAAGCACCCTGGAAATTACTTTATTTCCTACAATGCAAGATGGTATACATTTAACAAAAGTTTATCGGATAACGAAGTAATAGATATTCCTAACGATATACTTGAATGTATTCCTTCTTATATTGCAAGTCAATGTTACAAGATTGACGATGAGTATAAAGCATCTGTATTTAGAAATGAATACGAAATAATGCTTTCAAGAATAGATAATACTAACTTTAAGAATACTAAAACAATTAAGATAGAAGGAGATTGGTAATGGCAAGAACTTTTAATAGGCCGCCAGTTCAAGTAAATACTCCTAGCGGCAATGATGTTAAAAATTACTTTTTTAATCATTACAACTGGAAAGGTTTGACTGACAACAAAAATGTTTTAGCCGTAGACCAAGAAACTTTTTCCGATTGTAAAAACGTCTATATTGACTCCGAAGGTTTACTTAGAAGTAGGCCTTCTTTGAAAGTAAAAACTGTAAAATATACTAACGCAGGCGAAGAATATACGTTATCTAACATCGTAAATATTTGGACGTTTGGTGACGTGGTCGTTTATAAATCTACTTCAAACGGAAAGTATTATTTAACTTTTGTAAATAAAAACGTAGAGGACCATATTCAAGTAGAACTAAAGTATACTGACGATAACGGAGACGAGCAAGTATACAAGGAAATTCGCCCTATTCTTGCAGACAATAAAATATTCATTTTTGCAGAGCATGACTTTAATTACTACGATATTAAAGAAAATATTTACGCAAGTGCAAAAGATTTTATTTATGTTCCTACTACTACAGCTGTGTCTGGTGATACTACAAAACAATTAGAAAGTCCTAATGTTTTAACTAAATCTTATGCTACTAAATATTTGTACAATAAAACTACGGATATTAACTTTAACAATCTTGTAGGAAAGGACGTAACGGTAGAAATAGACGGAACAACCTATACTATAAACTTTGCATATAATAATGAAATTGCTTTCGTAGGCAGATACACTGGACTGTCAAAATACAATTTTGCAGACGACAAAATATTTGGACGTTATGGCGAAGGCACACCACTCGTTCAAGTATCGGAACGCGAGAGTATGTTAATTTGTTCATACAACTACGTCATTGACGAAGACAGTAAGAAACCTACTATTGAGTGGACTATTTATCATACGATAGACGGCATAAGTTTTAATCGTGTTCCTGTTAAAGATGGCATAATTGGCATGCCTAAAATAAGCAGGGATGGTTTTTATGCTTTTATTTTCCGTGACGATGGTCCTTGGGTTTACAGTTTGTTAGATACAACCGGAGATTTGGCAGGAACTAAAAAGTACAATGCTTGGACTAACTTATTGCAAACAATAAGTGAAAGTACTTATGATAACTGGGTTTCGGCAGGCTTTCATTTGAATAGCACTAATACGTCTGGAACAACGTTTAACCAAACTACTCAGGTAAATGGTTATTTCCGTGACGATACTGTTTTTGCATTCACTTATGCAGATAATTTAGCGTATAGTTCCGGCGACCCAACTTACAGGAATTTTTATTGTGTATACGGCAATGGCTCAGGAATTTATAGAAAGCAAATTTTTTATACTATTGCAGGAACATCATATTCGTATACTCCGAAAACTTCTGCAAGTACTACTAAACTTGCATTTACTGAGACAAATACTGGTCTGGGTACTATAAATCATACTGCAACATCTAACAATATAACAGACAAAACTTTTTCTTACACTCGTAACGATGGTTCAAGTATAACTGCCACCGCGACATTAACTAACCTTGTAGTAACTCAAAAGTATACTACGACTACATCTTCCGTTTTAGGTCCTACTTGGGGCGATATGACTTTGAAAGGTCATTTGACAATAACTGATAGTGAAGGAAATACTATTGTAAATAAAGATATTTCATTTACAAAAACTAAATACGAGCCAATAAGCGGAACGTCTACAAATATTACTGCTTACAATAGTCATACTTTTAGCGACTCGTATTTTACTTATAAAATAGAGTCCAAAGCAGACGGCAGCTACACTATCGCCGGCATTACATATTATAAGTATTATCAAAATATTGTAATTACGGCTAAAAGTATTTCCGGTTCTACGTCGGACACAGGCGTAAAATTGCCAACGTCTTTTGGAAATAAAGCTTATTTTGCAAACACTGATAACTATATGCCTAACTTATATGTTAATATGCAACAAGGAAAGCTATCCGTAGCAATTGACTTTATGGTTCAACTTAAAGATTGTGCTCCATATGCTCCATACTACAGAGCAATTTATCATATAGAACGAGACGGCTCTGGAGAAACTGCAGAAATGCTTGATTACCATACTTACGGTTCCAGAACTAATGTAAGAACTCCTATTCGTGATACTTGTATAACATACGATGGTAGATATACTTTTGTAAGATTTATACGAGATGATGACAAGCAGTCTATTTACGTATATACAATTCAGTTAAGTGAAACTAGCAATCTTGTTGCAAATGCTACTAAAGTAACTAACCCGATTTTTACAGAGGACTATACTACTGCAGAAGACTTTTATAATCAAAGCTTAATTTTAAGTGACCCTCAAACTTATTTGCTGACAAACAAATATTTATTTGATTTTGTAGATTATACTAATACTTCGGCGGAATATACTCCTATAAAATTATTGTTTAACTGTTTACCAGTAGGACATTTTTACTCAGGAAACAAATTTGACTGTATTTATCTTGCGACTGAAAATGCATTGTATGTTTCAAATACTGAACAAGTAATAGAAGTTACTGAAACTACGAAAGGCGAAACTAATTTCATTTTGCCGGAAGTAGATGCTTTATTAGAAAACTATTACTTAGGAAAAGGAAACGAACTTTATGTTTCTAAACTTGTAAATAGTGAAACTGGCGAGTTCAAATGGTATTTTCCTGAAGTTTCCAAACAAACGTTTGATAACAGTATTACTAATTTGCAACCAATCTCTAATACTGAAGTCGCAGTATTTTTTGAAAACGAAATTTGGTATTCACTATTTGATACGGAAACAGTTATCGCAGGCGAGCAAGGTGTATACAGATACTATAAGTCAAAATTGCAAGTAGGTTGCAAAAAAGGCTCCGACGTATTAACTACTTTTGACGGCAAGTATACAGTCTTTGCAAGTAGTCGTGGTCTTGTTGCTATGAGTTATCAAGACTTTATTGCAAGTACTGAACAGTCACTTACCTATTTGTCCGATACTATTTACGGTGTATTTATAAATTATATTACTGAACCTAAATCTACTAACCAAATCAAACTGTTTAAGTTCGGCTATTGGATTGTTATTTACAAGCAAGATAGTAATAAAGGTTTTATTTTTGACATACGAAATAATTCTTGGTGGCCTGTTAGTGGTATCAACGACTCAGTCAAATTTGTAAATATCAACGACTCAGTCAAATTACTTAGCAACGGTAAAATATACGAATTAAATAAACTTGATACTAACTATTTTGATTACGACGGTAAAAAACGTATAAAGATAGACTGGTTTGTTAAAAGTCAAAAGTTACATTTAAGTGCGTTAAATAATTACAAACATGTAAGTAACATAACTTTTGTATCGGTTCACGACAGTAACATTTTGCAAAATACGGAATATAATATAAATGAGCCAGATTTTAAGTTGCAGGTTAATTGTTATCGTAAGAAAGTAAATGGCAACATAAATGAACCTGACGATTTTGTAAATGTAAATTACAAAGTAGAAACTATACGAACTTTTGTACAAAGACTTAATTATTCAAAAGTTAACGAGTTCCAATATCAATTATCTTCCGACGAAGAAAATGCTATCGAAATACCGTTAAGTTTGAATAGTATAACTATAAAATATAAAATAGGAGGTCAAGTAAGATAATGGCTCAATACGGTATGATATATGATACTGGAAGTATTAAATCACAACTTGCTGAGGCCAACCGAGATTATTACGGACGTAAAACTTGGGAAGACTTATACGGCTCTATTGATTATGCAAAACAAAAACAATTAGGACAACTTGAGCAAGATTATTCCGGTGCGATGGCTGAGGCTTATGCTTCGGCCTATCGTTCTAATCAAGGAATCGCAGCAAGTAATTTAGGTGAAGGTTATAAAGCTGCAGCAATGGAAGAAACTGACATTGCATTAGAAGAGGCATATAACGCTTATAAACAAAATTATTTGTCCGGCGTAGCAGAAATAGAAACTGCCGCCGCAAAACAAACTCAAACTGTTACCGATGCTTTAACAGAACAGGCAGAATATATTAGAGATTTTGCTAACACTCCTTACCAATATTTGCAATACGTATTTGAACAATACGGAGAAGGCGAACAATCCGAAAACATTTTCTATAACGAAGAAATGTGGAAACGTTATACGAAGGAAGTTAAGGACGAGGTAGGAAATCTTACTGGCGAACGAGAGCTTAAATCCTGGGAAGAAATTGCTAATTACGGTGCTTACGAAGAAATTACTGACGAGTTTGGTAATACTAAAAAGCAATGGACTGGCTTGTATGACGAGTCCGGTAATTTAACTATTAAAGGTGCAGACTTCTTCGACCAAATGATTAACCAACTTGCATATGAAGGCAGAGGTATAAGTTTTGGACAATGGCTTGCTGAAAACAATCAAGAACTTTACGATTGGTCTCAATCTTACAATCCTTATGATTATACCGAAGCAGGAAGTAATCTCGGTTCGTTTAAGACGATGGTCGGTTTAACTTCTACTGACGAAAAGTATACGTTTATGGAAAGATTTGGCGGTTTGAGCAAATCGGAAGTAGATAAAATGTATTCTGGATTTACTAGTAAGTTAACGGAATTAAATCGCAAAGTTGCTCAAAGTTCCGGCAGAGATGCTAAGGAAATTACAACTGAGTTTACTGATTTAACTAAGGAAATTGGAAAACTTACTGACCAACTCGGCATTACTGCAGACATTGAGGACGAGCTCGGTATGAGTTTAGACGACTTAGGTAAGTATCTTGCAAACAACGCATCTGCTGCTGTAAGTAACGGTGATATTTGGTGGCAAGGTATTTTAACTACGGGTGCTTCTATAGGCTCAGGAGCATTAATTGGTGCTAAATTTGGCGGAGGTTGGGGTGCATTAGCCGGTGCAATCGTTGGTACAATCGTAGGTGTAATATCCGGTATTTCCGGCAGTGAACAAACTAAAGCACAAAACAGAGCTCTCTCACAAGCATCCAGAGATGCTTACGACGAACTTGTTACGACTTTAATTACTTATAG
>JAFVSF010000203.1 GCA_017503885.1 Clostridia bacterium | reverse complement strand
GGCGTGGATCTTTACGGTAAACCACAAATAGTTACTTTAATTAAGGAGTTATCAAAACTTGACAATATCGAAAGTATTAGACTTTTATACTGTTATCCAGATATGCTTAGTGATGAGTTAATTGAAGAAATTGCAACTAACGATAAGGTTATAAAATACGTAGATATGCCTCTTCAACACGCTGACGACTACATATTAAAAAGAATGAATAGAAAAGGCACGTCGAGTGAATACCTTGCACT
The DNA here is from genome assembly GCA_017503885.1 of Clostridia bacterium. Taxonomy (GTDB): domain Bacteria; phylum Bacillota; class Clostridia; order Christensenellales; family Borkfalkiaceae; genus UBA10281. Next base: position 1,272 of record JAFVSF010000203.1, on the reverse strand, counting down.
AATTGATAAGTTGAGAAGTAAAATTCCTCAAATAGCAATTAGATCGACGTTTATTGCTGGTTTTCCAGGCGAAGAAGATAGCCATTTCCAAAACTTACTTGAGTTTATTAAAAAAGCAAAACTTACAAATGCAGGCTTTTTTGCTTATTCAAGAGAAGAGGGAACGCCGTCATATAAATTCCAAGGACAAGTTGAAGAAGAAATTAAGATTGCAAGAGTTAAAAAGTTATATTCAATGCAAAAACGAATTTCTAAAAAGATTTTAAACGAATATGTGGGCAAGACTGTTGAAGTTTTAGCCGATGGAATAAATTATGACAAACAAGCCTTTGAAGGAAGATGTTATTTTTCAGCCCCAGATATTGACGGAAAGGTTTATTTTACGTCAAATAGCGAGGTTAATCAAGGCGAAAGATATCTAGTAAAAATAGAAAAGGCTGATGCTTACGACTTATACGGAGGTGTACAAGATGAATTTACCGAATAAATTAACGCTTGGAAGACTTATTTTAATACCATTTTTCGTTTTAGCGTTTTACCTCAATTTTCCAGGACATTATTTAGTGTCGCTTGCAATCTTTGGCGTTGCTGCTTTTACCGATTTTTTGGACGGACATATTGCAAGAAAATATAATTTAGTTACTGATCTTGGTAAATTTTTAGACCCTATTGCAGATAAAGTTTTAGTACTCGTTGCTTTAACTACTATGTTAGCAGATCCAAAAATTACAAATTTATTCTTTGTATTTGGTAGTTGGGGATTTATTTTTGGTGGCATTGGCGTTTCCATTATTATTGCAAGAGAAATGGCAGTATCTTCACTTAGAATGCTTGCTGCTAAAAACGGAAAAGTGCTTGCAGCCGATAAGTCAGGCAAAATTAAAACGTTTTTTACTGATATAACTATAGTTGTTTTGCTTTTTGCAGGTGATTTCCTCGTTTGGACACCAAAATTTGGCAGAATTATTGATATGATTGGTTTAGTTTGCTTTGGAATATCCGTTCTTTTAACTATAATTTCGGGTGTTTCATATCTCGTTAAAAATAAAGACGTTTTTGCAGAATAATTATAAATTATGACAAGCATTTGTCATCATTTGTATATTATAATGCAGTTGAAAATAAAATGAAAGTTGAATTTAAAGAAAATTTCACACCTACATTAGTAAATAGTGCTAACGTAGAACTAATTGGCATTTTAAAAAGCAAGGGGCTGACAATTTCTATTGCAGAATCGTTCACAGGTGGCAACATCTCGGCAAAACTTACTGC
>JAFVSF010000202.1 GCA_017503885.1 Clostridia bacterium | reverse complement strand
TTTCATCAATAGAAGATATTTGACTAATACTTCTTATTGCTTCACTTAAAATATCGCTAATACAACCGTCGTTTAAAATTGCAGATTTTGTTGCTAGAAGAGATTGTGCAATCTTTTCGGCACTTTGAATTTTTTTCTTCTTTAAAACAAGTTCATCTTCTTCGCCTTCAACAAGATTAGCACTTTCAATCTCGTCAATTTGGAATTTTAAAACGTCTGCTCTAATTGCTCTTTCTTGTTCGCTACCACCAAAGTTTGAAAGTAAATTATCCGTTTGTATCAAACTTTTACAAATTGTTTTACAAGTTTCTTTAAGGTTGTTTAGTGATTTGTCTGAAAACTTGTCTAAAACTTTTAGTTGTTCAGATTTTTTCATAAGCGAATAGTGGTCGCTTTGTCCGTGTACGTCAACAAGAGCCGACGTAACTGTTTTTAACATACCTAAAGTAAATGGTACTCCGTTTACTCTTATATTGCTCTTGGAATCTTGAGTAAACTTTCTGCTAACGATAACTTCTTCGTCACATTCAACGTCTAGGTCATTTAAAATTTCTTTAACTGCTATGTTATTTGAAACGTCAAAAATTACTGATGCAAAGCACTCGTTTTCGCCGTATCTAATCATAGACTTGTCTGCTTTCGCACCTAAAACAAAATTGATTGAGTCAACAATAACAGATTTTCCTGAACCAGTTTCGCCAGATAAAACGTTTAGTCCTTTTTCAAAATCTATAATAGCGTGGTCAATTAACGCTATATTTTTCAATTCAAGACTTTTTATCATATTATAATAAATTGTTTAAAATTTGTCTTACTTTTTCAGCGTCTTCATCGCTTTTTGTTACTATAATAAGCGTATCATCTCCTGCTACGCTTCCCACGATTTCTTCAAGGTTAAGACTATCGATCATTACACCTGCTGAATTACCATTGCCACCAAGAGTTTTAACAACGACGATATTTTTGGCTACGGCGATACTTGTAACACAGTTTTTAAACAGGCTAAGAAGTCGTATTTTTCTAATGTCGGCATTAGGTTGCATTAACGAGTATTTGTATTTTTTTACGTTGCCTTTTACCTTTATAAGACCTAATTCTTTAATATCTCTTGAAACTGTTGCTTGCGTAACGTTGAGATCAAGAGAGTTTAAAACTTCAACAAGTTCATCTTGTGTATCAATTTCTCTAGATGAAATTATTTCTATAATTTTATTTTGTCTATCGCTCTTTTTCATTTATTTACCTAATTTGCGAATTAATCTATCAAAAAAATCTTCGCCACAGTCGACAATTTTTAGTGTGTTTTTATGTTTTTTAACAGTTATTTTATCGCCTTGTTTAAGTTTTTTAATACCTCTTCCATCAAGGGTTAATACGCTACTACAAGAGTTCTTCATTACCGTAATTGAAATTTCTTTATCATCTCTAAAAACTATAGGTCTTGTGTATAGAGAGTGTGAACAAATAGGAGTTGCAATAAAAGAATGCAAATCCGGAGTTAAAACAACGCCACCAGCAGAAAGAGAATAAGCAGTAGAGCCTGTTGGCGTAGCAATAATTATTCCGTCTGCACTTAACTTATACACTGAATTTCCATCAATAGCAAAATCTAGTTTTGAAACTACTGTGTAGTCGTCTGGTATTTTTTTACGTTCAATAACTGCATCATTTAAAGCAAAGTATTCTTCTCCGTCATTAGTTTGAACGCAAAGTGCAGTTTTTTCTGTAAGGGTAAAGTTGCCATAACTTATAGTTTTTACTGCAATTTCTAAATCTTTTTCTTCATAACTGCTTAAAAAACCAACAGTTCCAACGTTTATTGCTAAAATAGGAATATTGTTCTCTGTTGCGTATTGTGCATGGGCAAGTATGGTGCCATCTCCACCAAGTACGGCAATGAGGTCTGCATATCCTTTATTGGACTTATCAAAGTCGAAATATTCAATTTTATTATCCGTTAAAAGTTGTTTGAATTTACAAACGATATTATCGTATGATTTATTTACTTTTTTAGGATTGTAACAAAGTGCAATTTTCATAGTTTTATTATAATAAAAAGTTTTAATTTTATCAATAGATTATATAATATTTTCAATCGATGAAAATTTTATTGGGGTTGATTTAAACTTATCCAATTTTAAAAGATATTCTCTGTTTTTATCTTGCTTAATTGGTGCATTAGTAAAATTAGATGGGGTAAAACCAATAGTAACGGCAAAGTCTAAAATCTTTTTCACACACTCAACTCTCACCTTTTTATCCGTAACGATACCATTTTTGTTTAGTTCTTTTTTGCCACATTCAAATTGGGGCTTAATAAGAACTATAGCAAATCCATTATCATTTAAAACTGAATAAATTTGAGCTAAAACGTAAGTGAGAGAAATAAAACTCACGTCACACACAACGCCGTCAACCTTTTCGCCAAGTGATTGTATGCAAAGATTTCTTGCATTAAAATTATCTATTACGATAACTTTTTCGTTTTGCTTAAGTTCGATAGAGAGTAAACTTTCACCTACGTCTATTGCATAAACTTTTTTAGCATCATGCTTTAGAAGGCAATCTGTAAAACCTCCCGTACTTGCACCAACGTCGGCAAACGTAAGTCCTTTTGCAGAAAAGTTAAAATCTTCAAAGGCCTTTTCAAGTTTATATCCACCGTTTGAAACGAAGGTCTGTTGTGTTTGGATAATCTCAATTATATCGCTATCACTAACCTCTAAAGAAGGCTTTTTTACAACTTTTCCATTTACGAAGATTTCTCCTCTAGAAATGGCCCCAGACGCTTTTGTTCTAGATAGATATTTGTTGTTTTGAAATAAATATGTGTCAATTCTCATTAATTCTATCCGTTATCTCTTGTATAAAACATTGTAAAAATCCTGTCAAATCAAGGGATTTTGCAAGTTCTTCTGCTTTGTTGCCGTAGTTTTTTATAAGATTTATCGCCCCGACTAAACCATAGGCCTTTACAGACGTCAATTTGTTAGACCTTGCATCTTTACCTATTGATTTGCCAAGTTTTTGTTCGCTACTTAAAACGTCTAATACGTCATCTGTAAATTGAAAAAGAATGCCACAAATATAGCCAAATTCTTTTGATAAGTTTATTTTAGTTCTATCACATAATATTGATGCAAGAACTAAAGGTGCTGTGATAAGTTTACACGTTTTTAAATCGTGAATTTTTAAAAGTGTCTCCTCACTAATTTCAGTGTTTTCACTTTCGATATCAGTTTGTTGACATGCAAGCATACCTCTATAGCCTGAAAGTTCTGCTAATGCTTTTAAAGCCTCAATATGTTTTAAACTTTTACAGTTTTCTAATGCGTGTTCAAATGCAAAATTCAAAAGCCCATCGCCTGCTAAAATTGCAGTTGACTCATTAAACTCAACGTGACACGTC
>JAFVSF010000201.1 GCA_017503885.1 Clostridia bacterium | reverse complement strand
GGGATTCGAACCCCCGTGCCTTTTGGGCAAACGGTTTTCAAGACTGCCTCGTTGTGACCGCTTCGATAATCCTCCAAATACTATGAACTGTTATAAGACTTTTTAGGTTACACCACCGTAGGTGGTATAATCCTCCAAATACTATGAACTGTTATAAGACTTTTTAGGTTACACCACCGTAGGTGGTATAATCCTCCATAAATTATGAACTATAATAGTTCTTTTTAGGTTACACCGACGATAGTCGGTATAATCTTTTTGCTCAAAAACGTTACCTTCGTATCAAGCCTTTACATTATAGCCTAATTAAATTAAAAAATCAAGTATTTTTAAGGGGGTATTTATTATTTTTCAATATTTTTTAATTGTAAATTTTAAACCATTGCTTATAATTCTATTGTAAAAAGCTTTAATTTGTGCTAAAATAGGAATATCTTTATTTTTAGGAGATAGTTTTGAAAAATCAAGTAGAATTAGCCGAGTCTAGGGACGGTTGTACGATTTTCTATGAAAATGATAACGGCAATAAAGGTAAAATTCAACGCTTTTTTAGTAAGTTGCCGTATTTTTTCAAGCAAAACTACGGTTTTTTTGTAATACCTTTATTCGTATTTCTTGTCTTTACGTTGGCTTTTATTAAATTTGAAATATGGCCGTTTGGCACGTCAATTATAGCAAGTTACGATATGCTCGCACAGGTTTGTCCTATTTTAGAGCATTTCTTTGACGTACTGCAAGGTGAAAGTGGGCTATTTCATACTTTCCATATAGGAAGTGGTATGGATATGTTTGGTATACTTGCCTACTGTGCTATAAGTCCGTTTACCTTTTTGTTTCTTTTGGCTGGTAGTGCTGGCTCACTTTTGATGGTAAGCATAGTTTTGCCAATTAAATTTGCTTGTATAGGTATTTCTGCATTTATATTTTTAAGAATATATTTTAAAAAATTTCCACAGTACGTGCAAGTTGTTTTAGCACTTTTGTATGCTTATTCGGGCTATGCGTACGTTGCCAACACCTATATTATTTGGATGGACATTATGATGTATATGCCATTACTTGGTGCAGGCATCATAGAGTTTTCTAAAAAGGGCAGTGTAAGGCTAATGGTAATAGGGCTTGCCCTTAACATTTACGCTTGTTTTTCTATCGTTTGTTTTTCTTTCTTTACCTTGTTTCCAATTCTCGTATGCTACGTAATTATTTGTAAAGAAAGAAGTGAATGGAGAGAATTTCTTTCTAAACTTTGTATAGCATTTGTATTGGCTGTAGGAATTGCCCTTCCGGTATTAGTGCCGTCGCTTATGGCGTACACGAAAGCCGGTAGAAATACAGGTCTTTTTTCACGAGTTTTCGAGATTATGTCCGAAAGCAAGGTTTTAGAAGGCGAATTAAACTTGCATTTATATGAAAAATTTTCATATATTTTCTGTGATTCTACGTTCATAGCGTTTACCATCACTTATTTTATGAGAACAAAAAAAGGGGATAAACTTGCAAGGTTTTTGCTTGTTGCGTTTGTATTTTTATTGCTCCCTTGTTTTGTTGATGAGAGTATGTTGCTTCTTAATATGGGTTCATATTATAGTTATGCTCTCCGTTTCGGTTTTTTAATAAGTTTCTATTTCCTTTTCGTTTCGGCAAAAGCCATTGAGCAAATTATAGAAGATAAACTTGATGAAAGAAAAATCGATAAGGTAAAGTCAAACCTATCTATGGTATTGATTGCAGTCATTACAACGATTGCCGTGTTATTTACGTTTGGTTTCTTTAATTTTATTTTAAATGGAAAGTATGAGAATTCAAATCTAGTAAAAAGTCTTTTCGGTTCAAACGGTGAATCAAAGCCTTTTGAAGATTTCTTCCCGCTATTTGCTCATAGTGAGGGTGGATGTGAGGGTACGGCAGTACTTTTTATAGTTGTTCTTGCCGTATTTTTGTTAGAGGCTATCTTGGTTTGGGCAAAATGCGTAAAGATTAAAGATATTGCTTGTTACGTTTGCATTTTAGGTCTTTCTCAAACGGTGTTTTTTAATTTTGCACTCGTTAAAGGTAACCGTCAGTCTGGTAGTTATCAAAAATTTGATTATTATAGCGAAATGATTGATGAAATTGCAAAAATTGAAGAAGATGAATATTATAGGCTTAAAAACTTTAAATATTATATCTCTTCTGACTCGCCTCTTATTTTAGGCAACTATTCCAATATGTTTTTCAGTTCTATGACGGATGCTAAAAACATAACTGCCGCTAAATTTTTCGGTTATGGAGGAAGCCATACAAATTCAACTAGAAGTAATGGTGGAATAACTTTCTCTGACTCGTTATTAAACTATAAATATATAGTTTTTGAACCTGTAGACCTAACTTCTGCCGATAGAACGTTTTATACTTATACGGGAATTTCAGCACACAAAACCCCATCCGTTAAAGTATCTTACGTGGTGGGAGGAACTGTAAAAACTGCTACGTGGGAAGACATTTCAAGAGAAAAGCACGGAAAGGGCAAGTGGTCAAGTCTTACTATTAAGATAGCAGGCAATTCGTTTAGTGGATATTTAGGCGATGAGTTAATTTATACGCTTAATATGGACAGTGATAAAATAAAAACGATAAAGGCAGTCAATAAAAACGCATACGGCTCTTTTAAAGAGTTGTCTGTTAAAAACTCGTTTGGGCAGTCTATAGAGGGCGATTGGGAAGTTGGCGAAAATTGGCAAGTAGAGAACGGAGTATATACGTCTACAACCCATACTAATAGCATTAAGTTTACAGGTGAAACGTCTAACGCAAGCCAAATACAAGCAAAGGTTTTATTTACTTCAGGCGTGGCATCTAGCGATTATATCGGCATAGCCGTTGTTACGGACAAGGGAACGACTTATAGAATAGTAATAGAGCCAAACGTTGGCTATATGGTCTATAAAAACGAAATAGCCTTTTCCGGTGCTATGGTTTTAAATTCTGCCGAACTTGATTTTGACGGAAAGACAAAGCAAGAAAGTTACCAACAACTTGCCAATATGCTTACTGGTGGCAACGACTTTAAAGTAAAAAGCGAAAAGATTTCTATTGAAGAAACAAAGCAACTTTATAAATACGTGAAAGACAAAGGCGTTGATTATACTTTAGTTAAAAACGGCATAAAAGTTGCTCCTATAACGGCTGAAAAAGGTCAAATGCTCTTCCTTTCTTACGTTAATTTAGACGGATATAAAGTTTATATCAACGGAGAAGAAAGGCAGTTTAAAGAAAACTCTTTAGACCTTATGATGGTAGATTTAGATGAGGGTGTAAACGTTGTGGAAATAAAGTACACTTCGCCGTATTTTAAATTTATTTTAATAGGTTTAGTGCTTGCAGGATTAATCGTTTTACTTTGCTATTTAGCATATAAAAAGAAACCTATTATATTTAATAAAGCAAGCCTTGCCCTTTCTTGTATGGCGATTGCACTTGCTGTAATGCTCACACTTTTCTTCTTTGTATATCCTACTTTTATCTATGCAAAGAAATTTTTTGGAACATATATAAAATATTTAATGTAAAAAAAGTGCGAAACTAGTTTAGTTTCGCACTTTTTAATTTGCTCGGTATTATTTATCGTTTTTTACGTGTACGTCAAGTTGGTTAAATGGTATCTCAATTCCTTGAGCGTCGAACTCGGATTTAACTTGCTCTAAAACGTCAAAATATACTGTCCAGTAATCTTCGGCCTTTGTCCAAACTCTTGCAACTAAAGTAATAGAACTTGCATCGTGTCTTACAATTCTACAAATAGCCTCAGGGTCTTTCAATGCCTTTTCGTGAGAGGTCATTATTTTTAAAACGATATCCTCTGCTTTTTTGTAATCGTCTGCATAAGAAATTCCAAACTCAAAATCTACACGACGGGTGTCTTTTTTACTGTAGTTTACAATAACGTTATTTGCAAGGTTGCCGTTAGGAAGAGCAACAACTTTATTATCGCCAGTTCTTACATAGGTATATATAAGGTGGATATCTTCAACTGTTCCGGAAACACCTTGTGCCTCGATAAAATCGTCAACTCTAAACGGGCGAAGAAGTATTATAAGCACGCCACCTGCAACGTTAGCGAGAGAGCCTTGAAGAGCAAGACCAATACCAACGCCTGCCGTAGCAATTAAAGCGGCAATGCCAGACGTGTCTAAACCTAAATAGCCTAAAAGAGCAACGACTACAAGCACTTTTAAAACTATGTTAAGCAAATAACATAACGTTTTAGATATAGTTTTATCAACGTGTTTTTTCGTGAAAATTTTTCTCAAGCTTTTTACAATGCAATTGATAACGAAAAAAGAGATGATAAGAATAACAAAGGCAATTATAATTTTTACGCCTTCGGTCATACACCAATTTACAAAATTGGTTGCAATTTGTTCCCAATTCATAATAGAACCTCCATATTTTACTATATTATACATTCTATCACTAAAGAAAAGGATTGTAAACTTTATTAGTGCTATATTTTAAACAAAATTACTTTACTTAAATCCTATATAATGGTAAAATTAAAATATGGTAAGTTTATCTGAAAAACTAAGAAGATTGAAAGAGCTTGAAAATCGTAGTTTTGAAAGGGGAGTTTTTACCTTCTCCGACTTTTTAAGTCCAACCTCTTTATATGAGGCGACAACAGTTTTAAAAACGGGTGAATACACTCTTTTTGGAGGAGTAGATTTCGCCGAGAGAAAGATGATTCGCTTTGGCTCTAAAGATGAATTAGGTTACGAAGAGCCTTTTCCTATATCCATTTTACAAATGGTTTTGCAAGGTGGAAAATTCGCTTCAACCATATCGCATAGAGACGTGTTGGGAGCAGTGCTAAATTTGGGTATAGAAAGGCAAAAGTTAGGCGATATATTCGTTAATGGCAATTTTGCGTATGTAATAGTTGATAAAACTGTAGCAGAACTTATAAAGAAAGAACTAAAAACCATAGGTAGAAATAACGTTGTTGTAAACGAGGTTGACAGTCTGCCAAGTCAATTTGCACCAAGTAAAAGGGAGTTGCAGTTTTCGGTTGCTTCTAATAGGGTGGATGCCGTGCTTTGCAAAGCCTATTCGCTTTCAAGAGAAGAGGGTGTTAGTTTGTTTGAAAAAGGCTTTGTTGCAATAAACGGAAAGCCGTGTACAAGCCCTTCAAAGTCCTTGAAAGAGGACGACGTGGTTACGGCGAGAGGATACGGCAAACTAGTTTTTGAGGGCGAAGGTGGGCTTTCTAAAAAGGGAAAACTTTACGTTAAGATAAGTTTGTTTACGTAAATATCAAGGAGGATAAAATGCAAGACGTTTTGGTAGTTAAAGATTTGGTCAAAACATTTCGATTATCTAAAAAACAGCAGAAAATAGATAAGACGAATTTGAAGATTAAAGTGGCTGTAGACGGGCTTTCGTTTACGGCAAAAAGAGGGGAGATATACGGTCTTTTAGGGCCTAATGGGGCAGGAAAGACGACTACGCTTAGAATTATTTCAACACTAATTAAAGCAGATTCTGGCGAGGTGTTAGTCGATGGTGCAAGCGCTAGGGAAAATCCTGATATGGTAAGAGCCAAAATAGGCTTTTTGACTAGCGAATTAAAACTTGAAGATTTTTTCACTGCAAATTACTTGTTTGATTATTTTTCAGAGTTGCACGGGGTAGATAAAGAAACGAGTGAGGCAAGAAAAGCAAGGCTTTTTAAAAAGTTTGGTATTGATAATTTTGCCGAAGTAAAAGTTGCCGACCTTTCTACAGGTATGAAACAAAAGGTTTCGCTTGTTGTGTCTATTGTTCACGATCCGGATTTTATTATTTTCGATGAGCCTACTAACGGGCTGGACGTAATCACTGCAAAGGCTGTTACCGACTTCTTGATAGATTTAAAAAATGAAGGAAAAACGATAATTATTTCTACGCATATTTTTTCTCTTGTAGAAAAAATTTGCGATAGAGTAGGTGTTATTATAAACGGAAAGATGGTTGTTTCTGACACTCTTGCAAATCTTTGTCAAGAAAAGAGGTTAGAAGACGTTTTCTTCGATCTTTATAAAAAGGAGGTGGGCGAAAATGCATAGTATCTTTATTATAGTAAAAAAAGAATTAAAAAGATTTTTTACAGATAGAAGAATGCTTATCTCTTTGTTCTTGCCAGGAATAATTCTTTATCTAGTATATTCCTTTATGGGGAACGTTATGGGAGGTATGCTTTCTGCTGATGAAAAGCACGTTTATAAAATTGCAATAAACGTAGAAACTGATGCTACAGATTTAGTTGAACATTATTTAAAGAGTAGCGAAACGACTTATGAAAAGGTCGATGCAACCGATTTGGAAACGGATAAGATAAAAGTAGACAGTGGAGAACTTGATTTAGCTGTTTATTATCAAAAGGGCGAAAACGGACAGCGTGATAATTACACAGTATATTACAATTCTACCTCGGCCGAATCAACTGCTATATATACAGAGGTTGTTACAATGCTTATGGCAACTTCTTCAGTGCCAATCTACGACGTTCTCCCTACGGATATGGCAACTAGTGAAGATACGTCTAAAATGATTATAAATATGTTGCTTCCGTTTTTACTTTTAACTTTCTTATTTTCTGGCTGTATGGCTGTTGCAACCGAATCTATTGCAGGCGAAAAGGAAAGAGGCACTATTGCAACCTTGCTTATAACACCAACAAAACGAAGCCATATTGCCTTGGGTAAGGTAATAGCCTTGTCAATAACTGCACTTGCTTCGGCTACCGTTTCGTTTGTAAGCGTTATACTTTCACTTCCAAAACTTATGAGTGGAAGTATGGGCGATATGGAATTTAAAATCAGTTATAGTGTTCCAGAATATTTAGGGGTTTTTGCAGTTATAGTGATAACGGTGCTTATGTTTACAGTTATACTTTCTCTCGTTTCAACTATTGCAAAAAGCGTTAAAGAGGCAACGTCTTACTCTATGCCCGTTATGATTTTAATAATGATAGTGGGGCTTAGTGGAATGCTTGGTGCAAGTAGTTCTAGCCCAATAGCGTGTCTTATCCCAATTTATAATTCCGTGCAGTGTATGAGTATGATTTTTGCTCAAGAATTTAATCCTCTTTGCTTATTATTTACAGTAACGTCTAACTTTGTCGTTATATTATTAGGTATCGTTGCTTTGGCAAAACTGTTCTCAAGCGAAAAAGTTATGTTTAATAAGTAGTATAGGCTCAATTACAACTTGCATTTTGCATTACAAAGTCTTATATGTTTCACAATACTGCAGTTTTTATGTTTTTTGCAATTCCTACGACCAACAAGGTCGCCCCCTTGCAAAATTCCATAAAAACTTTGTCTTGCTCGCATCTAAAACTTTTCATTTGCAAACTGAAGTTGTAATTTAGCTAGTCAGTATTTTTCATTACAAAGTTTCTTTGAAAAATTGTTATAAAAAATTATCCCACGACTTTAAGTGTTCTTCACTTAAAGTCGTGGGATTTTGTTTAATAATCGACTTATAGGGGGTTATTTATACATACATACGACGTTTTGTGCCATAGTTAAAACGTCGTTTTTTAGTTTTTCAGGAGCAATTACGCTAACACGCCCACCAAAACTTAAAATTTTAGAAGTGAGCCATTCGTCGTATGGGAGATTTGCTTGTGCAACCAGTTTGCCATCTAAAGTGAATACGTTGTTTACTCCAAGCCACTCTTCAACTTCAGATTTTGCAGATTTGCTAACGCCTAAAGTGATTTGCTCTACTGGCAGGTTTTCAAACCATTTACCGTTTGTGAGCGAGGTTATTTCAACTTGACGTTTTTCAAAAGTTTCTTCTTTTAAATTTGCAAAGGTAATTCTAGATGCTTTAAACATTCTAAACGCTTTTCGCAAATAACAGTAGCCGTATACGTACCATAGACCTTGCTTTAAGATTATTACGTGTGGCTCTATTATTCTTATAGTTTCGTCACCGTTTCTATCTGTGTAGCCAATGAGTGTTTTTTTGCAGTCTTCTATTGCATCGGAAATAAGGGATATAACGTTTTTAGTCGTGTCGTTTCCGTTCCAAGACGAGCCGTCGATAATAAGATTGCCACTCTTTACGTCAACCGTGCGTCTATCAATGCTTTTTATACTCAAAAGTTTGTCTATAGCACTGTTAATCGTGCGATTTTGCATGTTTTGGTTATAACTTGTTAGGGTATTTACCACTGCGTTAAATTCTTTTTCGGTGAGAAAGTTTGCAGGGAGTTTATAAGTGTCTGCAATATAAAAACCACCGTTTCTACCAGTGTCTGCAATGATTGGAATATTTGCAAGTGACATCGTGTTTAAATATCTCATTACAGTTCGTGTAGATATTTCAAATCGCTGGGCAATATATTTTGCCGATACTTTTCCTTTAGAGAGTAAAAGGAATAAAATTTTTAACATTGTTTCGTATTTCATTAGTATTTATCCTTGACAATTCTTGTCATATATTTTAGCATGCCATGTTACTAAAATCAAGGCTTTAAATGAAATATATTTATATTGATTTTATTGCGTTGAAAAACTATAAAATGCAAGTTGTCGTTGCTCACTATCGCGGACGGGGTGGCAAACAACCGTTTCATCGGTTGTTTGGTCGTAACCTTTTGTGGGAAAATAAAGTTTTGTGTTAGTTTACGACTTCCTACCCGTTCAAGTCCTGCTGTTGTTTGGTGCGGTCAAGCCACCGAAACTCCATAAACGGAGACCTCTCGGTGGGGTAGG
>JAFVSF010000200.1 GCA_017503885.1 Clostridia bacterium | reverse complement strand
GTTACAATTTATCGTATCTTTTTGTTTTGCTCCGTTTAAAACGTACTCGCTTGCACTTTTGCCTGCAAGTTCAGATTCTTCAGACACAAAATCAACCAAATCATGCACTTGCAAAACGTTTCCACAAGCAAAAATACCACTTACACTTGTCTCTCTATTTTGATACACTTCTGCCCCTCTAGTTTTTGGAGAAAGCACTACGTTTGCATCTTTTGAAAGTTCATTTTCTGGTATAAGACCAACAGAAAATAGTATGGTATCACATTTAATATACTTTTCCGTTCCCTTAATTGGCTTTCTATTTTGGTCAACTTTAGCAATTTCTACGCCTGTAACCCTCTTTTCTCCGTCAATTCTTGTTATCGTATAACTTAAATAGAGTGGAATATCAAAATCATCTAGACATTGCACGATATTCCTTTTTAGTCCACTAGAGTGAGGCATAATTTCGCATACTGCATGAACTTTTGCTCCCTCTAAGGTCATTCTTCTAGCCATTATAAGCCCAATATCGCCAGAGCCTAAAATAACTACGTTTTTACCTGGTAAATAGCCTTTAGTGTTTACGTATTTTTGTGCAGTACCAGCAGAATACACACCTGCAACCCTAGCACCTGCAACGTTTAATGCACCACGACTCCTCTCTCTACAACCCATAGCAAGAATTACTGCTTTTGCTTGAATTTCAAAAACACCGTCTTCGCTATTTATTGCAGTTACAACTTTATTTTGATTAAGTGATAAAACCGTCGTGTTTAACTTGACGTCTATTCTCCTTTGTTTAACCTCTTGAATAAACTTGTCGGCATACTCCGGGCCTGTCATACTCTCTTTAAAACGGGTTAAACCAAACCCATTGTGGATACATTGATTGAGTATTCCTCCAAGTTTATCATCACGTTCTAAAATTAAAATATTTTTAACGCCGTTATCGTATGCAGATACTGCAGAAGCAAGACCAGCAGGACCTCCACCTATTATAACTATATCGTAATTTTTCATTTCGTTTTCCCCACTAAAAGTTCTGAACCCTTGCCGTTTTTAGTAACGTCGTTTAGCTCTAAACAATTTACTTTTGCAATAATTTCAGCAACGTAAGGTTGACAAAAACCACCTTGGCATCTGCCCATACCTGCTCTAGTTCTTCGCTTTACACCGTCTATATCGGTAGCCTTAGGATTTTCGGTCAATGCTCTTATAATTTCACCCTCGGTTATTTTTTCGCACCTACATACTATTTTACCGTAAGAGGGATTTTCTTTTATAATTTGATTTTTCTCTTCCATACTTAATTTAGAAAAGAAATAATCTGGCTTTCTAATTGGATTAAAATTATCTTTTTTCTTTATTGTCAAGGCTTTATCTATGAGATTTCCCACAACGTATTTTGCTATTGCAGGAGCAGACGTAAGCCCTGGCGACTCTATTCCAGCACAGTTGAAAAATCCTTTTTCCTTACTACTTTCTTCAATAATAAAATCGTGCTTATCTGAATATGCTCTAACGCCTGTAAAAGACGTTATTGCCGTGTGATGTGGCACGCTTTTACACATTTCATTTGCCTTTGAAATAACGCTAGCAAGACCGTTTGTCGTAGTCGAACGGTCTTCAAAATCAACCTCATCAGCAGTAGGGCCTAACAAAATATTGCCATCTACCGTAGGAGAGACTAAAATTCCCTTACCTTTTTTAGTTGGAGTAAAGAATAAGGTATGATTAACCAAATGCCCACTTTCTCTATCTAAAAGAATATACTCGCCTTTTCTTCCACCTATAGTAAAAGAATAATCCCCTATTAAATTTGCAATTTTTTGACTGCCGTAACCTGCACAGTTTATCACTAATTTTGCCGAAATTTTTCTTCCGTCTTTAGCCGTAATAACAAAATGCCCTTGTTTTTCTATCTCGCAAACGTCAAACGCAGTAAAAAGTTCTGCTCCATTATCCATTGCGTTGCCAATGGATGCAATAGTCAACTCGTATGGACAAACTATGCCACCTGTTTTTGCAAGTAATGCTCCTACTGCATCATTTGAAATATTAGGCTCTAATTCCTGCAATTCATTTTTTAGTATTATTCTAAGCCCTTCTACACCGTTTTGCTCTCCCCTTAGTTTAAGTTCTTCAAGCGTTTGCATTTCTTCGCTTGAAAACGCAACTACGAGCGAGCCGTTATTAGAATATTTAACACCTAATTCAGCCGTAATTTTAGGCATCATTTTATTGCCCAAAACGTTAAATTTAGCCTTTAACGAATTAGGCTTAGCATCAAAGCCGGCGTGAACTATTCCACTATTTGCCTTGCTTTGCCCCATTGCGACGTCGTATTCTTTTTCTAAAAGACAAATTTTTAAATCATAGGAAGAAAGTTCTCTAAGTATTAAACCACCTATAACTCCTCCACCGATTACGGCTACGTCAAACATTTTTACTCCTTAGATATAACTTGTTATATCGTTTAAACTATTTAAAATAAAATCTGGCTTTCCCTCGGTTTTGCCAATATCGTCAACAGTTGACTCTCCACTTAAAACCAAAATAGTTGCAAAATTACAGTTGTTTCCAAAAGCAATATCCGTGTGAAGCCTATCGCCAACCATTATAAATTTATCACTTGCAAGATTAAGGGTTCGCATTAAATTTTTGCCCATACCATCAAAAGGTTTACCAATAATTTCGTTTGGAAGTTTACCCGTAGACGCTTCAATTAGTTTCATAAAAGCACCTGCATCTGGAATAAACACTTCTGGATGAGGACAATTCACGTCGGGATGAGTTGCAATATAATATGCTCCCCTTTTTAAATAAGTTACAAACTTGCAGAGTTTATCATAGGTAAGTTCAGTATCGTATGCAAGCACGCAAACGTCAGGGGTTGTATCTTCAACAAGGTTTATTCCCCTTTCTTCAAATTCTTTCTTTAAAGCCTTTGTACCCATTAGGTAAACTTTTTTACCATTAAACTTATCTGCTAAATACTCTGCTGTTGCAATACCAGAGGTATAAACCCTATCTTCACAATTAAAAAGACCTATCTTTTGCAACTTTTCTTCATATTTTTGTTTACTCTTTGAAGAATTATTCGTAAGATATATTATTTTCTTTCCGTTTGCCCTTAAAACGCCGAGCGTTTTATCCATTTCGCCGATAAGACCGTCTCCTATATAAAGAGTTCCGTCCATATCTAGCAAAAAGCACTCTGCATTTTTTACAACTTCACTTAAATTTTTATTTACCATATCTTTTTATAAAGTTCTATAATTTCTTCTTTGGTAGGCACTCTTGGATTCGTTGCCGTACAAGCGTCTTTTAACGCAGATTCAGCCATGCCATCTATTGCGTTCATATAGTCTTTTTCATCAATACCTATTATTTGCGAAACTTTGAGTGGCATATTCATCTCTTGCATCATAAACTGCAAATAACTTACGATTGCTCTAATAGTAGTTACTTCGTTTAAATTGCTAACGCCTAAAATTCTTGCAATATTACAATATTTTTTTACGCAAGAACGATATTCTTTTTGACTTCTTGAAGATGACCTAATATCACTATTAAACTCTATTATATAAGGCAACAAAAGGGCGTTTGCTCTGCCGTGAGGAATATGAAATCTCGCTCCTAATTGGTGTGCCATACCGTGATTTAACCCAAGCGATGCCGAGTTAAACGCAAGCCCTGCTAAGCAAGATGCAATATGAATCTTTCTTCTAGCGTGAGTATCGTTACAATCTGCGTAAGACCTTAACAAAAATTGTCCACAAATTTCTACTGCCTTTTCGGCAAGTGCACCCGAAAATTCGTTGTTATCTATGCTTACGTATGCCTCGATTGCGTGAGTCATTACGTCCATACCGGTATCTGCTGTTATTGATGCAGGTACGCTTTTAACTAAAACCTCGTCAAGAATTGCCTCGTCTGGGAGCATATCTTCAGATGAAAGTGGATATTTACCCTTGTCGCCGTCAGAAATAACGGCAAACGAAGTTACTTCGCTTCCCGTACCCGACGTAGTAGGAATACATACAAGTTTAGGCATATACCCGCCGTCTATACCGTTGGCAAACTTGCGAATTGCCTTTGCAGTATCCATAGCAGAGCCTCCCCCTACTGCAACGATATATTCTGCCTTACACTCTAAAGCAGAATTTACGCCTTTTATAACTTTATCAATCGGTGGGTCTGGAACGACGTCACTAAACAGTACAATCCTTGCATTAGTTTCTTCTAATGGTCTTTGAATATAATCTATTAGCCCACTAGAAACAACGAAAGGGTCTGTTACGATAAAAATATTATCAGTTTTAATTTCTTTAAGTCTTGCTAAAGCGTTTTCGCCAAAGCTTATTTTTGTTTTAATATCGAAACTCTTCATATCTATTTCCTTAACCAAGTACTTGGCAATAACGTTAATAATATTGGGTAAATTTCTAATCTACCAAGAAGCATTGCAAAAGTTAAGATTATTTTGCTAAATACGGTATAGATTCCATAATTGCAACTAGGACCAACGCTTGCAAGACCTGGACCTATGTTGTTAAAGCACGCTAACGTTGCCGAAAGGTTTGTTTCTATGCCGAAAGGCTCAAATGATATGAGCAAGAAAATTACTACTACGCAAGCAACGTAAACCATCAAATAACTCATTACGCCTCGCATAGTTTCTTCATCTACTCTTTTGCCGTTCGATTTTATAACACTCGTATTTCTTGGATGAAGAACTCTTTTAAACTCTCTTTTTATTTCTTTACCCAAAAGCACCACTCTTGAGATTTTCAGTCCGCCTGCAGTTGAACCTGCGCACGCCCCAGTTATCATAAGAACTAACAATATGCTTGTCGATAGCGTTGGCCACAAAGCAAAATTTGCCGTTGAATAACCTGTTGTCGAAATTATTGAGGCTACTTGGAAAGAAGACAATCTAAGGGCCTCCCCAAAACTACTACAAGTTTCAAATATGTTACAAGTTATAATCGCAATAGAAACGAAAACGATAGTGAAATAAACCCAAAGTTCTTCACTTTTGAAAACGTCTTTAATTTTAGCGAGTAAAATCAAATAGAACAAGTTAAAGTTTATACCGAATATCAACATAAATACGGTAATTACCCATTGGCTATAAGCACTATACCCACCAATACTACTATTTTTTATACCGAAACCACCTGTACCCGCAGTACCAAACGCATGTAATAAACTTTCAAACAAGTTCATATCTCCACACAAAAGCAACACGACTAATATAAGCGTTAAAGCAATGTAAATTAAATAGAGTATCTTTGCCGTATCTCTTGCTCTTGGCACGAGTTTATCTACGGTAGGACCTGGTATTTCTGCCCTTAAAATATGTATGGACCTATCGTTATTTTTACTGGTTACAGCCATGACGAAAACGAGAACGCCCATACCACCTATCCAGTGAGTAAAACTTCTCCAAAACAAACTGCCGTGGCTTAGTTTTTCTATGTCCGAAAGAATAGATGCACCGGTAGTCGTAAATCCACTTACAGTTTCAAATAGAGCATCTATAAACGATGGTATTTCTCCACTCATTATAAAAGGCAAACATCCTATAAGCGACATTACTATCCAAGCAAGGGAAACTATTATTAACCC
>JAFVSF010000199.1 GCA_017503885.1 Clostridia bacterium | reverse complement strand
GTAGGCGATACTTACACTTACAATGTCGATTTGAATAACATTTTTGGCACTGTAGGCGTTGACTATCAGAATATCAATATGTCTTTTGGCGCATACGGCTCTGTTGTTCTTGGTACTTATGAATACTATTCTCAAAGTGGAACTTCTAAGTGGTATGACACGTCTTTGACTACTGTAACGCTTGACTCCCTAAAAGACAACTTTATGTCTGTATCTTACGCTGACGGTGTTCTTTCGATTACGACTGTAAAAACCATTGAAAGCTACTACGAAAGTATGAGCCGTATTGATGGTGGTCGTACAAGAAGTTATACCAACAAGTTCAAAGAGTACGCAACTGACGACGCATATTTCTATGTCAAACTTACTCAGCCAGATAGCGGTTTGGAAAAACTTATGAAAATTAAGTTTGACGAAACCGTTGTTGCAGGCGTTGACGTAAACAATACGCAAATCTATTTTTAACGAGGTGATACTATGGCAAAAGGACAAGGAAAAGCAGGTAAAATTATAGCCTATATCTTAATCTTATTGGTTGTAGTAGGTGCTATCGGATTCCTTGCCTATTTTACCGGCGGTTTTACAACCGGGTTTAAGACTTTTTCTGTAGAAGTCAATGGTAAAAATATCACTACAAGCGCGTCGGGATATGAAATGACGGTAAACGATCCGTTGACGGTCAATGTAAAATACACTTTTGCAGGTGACGAAGTTAGCGGTTATTCCGTTAAAGTAGTTCCCAACGCACTTGCTGGCAAGGATTTTGATTTCAAATTAGACGACGACGTATATTCTTATCAGGCTGAAAAGGATTTGACGGACGGGTTCGATATCGAATACAACGAACATTCCTTTACTATCAAGCCTAAGGGTGGCATTACGGAAATTCTGCAAGCCATCTATCCTAATAACGTTGTCGAAGATTGCCGAAACAATGCGTATGAGAATATGTACACGCTCGTGGTTACGTCTTATGACGGTGAAGCAAGCATTATGATTAACTTCTCTGTGTTTGAAAAACTCACGGGCATTGAGCTTGACAAGGAGGTGATTATCTTTTGATTTATGCAAAGGGAAAGAATAGATTTCTCTTGTGCATAATTGCTCTGGTGATGGTGGTTTGTACTTTCTTTATGGCTGTGCATCCCACCGTCGCTTTTGCGGCAGAAAGAGAAATCAGCTACGACACAACTAACGTTTTAGACGATTTGACATCTTCTACCGCTAATGGCGAGCCTTTCGATATCACCGACTATCCGTTTGACGAAAGCAAAGACGCCCAAGTTATTTCTTTCGTGGAGTATTGTTATTCTTATAAAGCTAACTTGCGTGATAACTACGGTTTGTATATCTACGTTTATAACCCACAAGGTTTGAACATTTCTACGAACAGTAAATCTAATAAAATTCAAATGGCTACCTCGTATGATAGCGAAGGCAATCCTAATGATTACCAAAAATTCAATCTTGAATTTTGCAGTAAGGTTGAAGATGGCGATTACAAAAACTTATTCTACAAATTTAAGGTTGTTGACCGTGAAGTAAACGGAACTACTTTCGCTCAAAGGGTAAACAGCAACGCCAGACGTTATGATGTTTCAGGCATTGAACTTTTAACCTATGGTGCGGATACGGCAACCGAATACTATGTAGGTGGCACTTATATTTTTACAGGTTATGCTGAGGGATATGGTGCTGATGCAAACGCAAAAAACACGTTGAATTGTTCTATTGAAAAACTCGAAACGGTTGAACTTGCGGTTAAGCATACTTTCTATCGTTCTCAGACTTCTTCTCTCGGCGCTGGGCATCAAAACCAGCTCGATACTGTATATTTTTCCGTACCTAAACGTTTTATCGAAGAATACGGAAGATTGCAAAGAATTAAGGCTGAGTGGTATGAGTATAAAACCAAAGAAATACTCGTTACGAGCCATAGCGACTTTTATAACAAAGCCAGCCCTTATATCGGCGTAAATCTCGGACCTAAAGACCAGTTTGGTATGCAGTCCTATAACGGGAATATCTACTATAGTTTAGGTATTCAAGCCGGAGATTGGGGCGGTGGTATGAACGGCGCAAAATGGGGTTGGAACTTAGGAAACGGGTTCTTGCACGTACCTTGCGAGGCTTTGTATTATATGTTCCTTGTGGATAGCATAAGTGAATACGATCCATACGCCTCCGTTGTCGATATTGGCGGTGTTCAAAGCAATGATTTGTATGAATACATAAAGAATTACAATAAAACCTTTGAAAACGGCACGTTGCCTATTAAAAACGGCTCTATAAGTGCAGATTTGTTTGAAAGTGATATTGACGATTCAAGAAAGATTGATAACGAAAACGGAAAAATTCAGCAAGGTTACAGTTATTACGATTTTGACGCAGACGTTGACTTACAAACGCTTAAAAGTTGGTCTGATACAAGCCCATCTTTCTGGGAAAATTGGATTAACTTCGGACTTGGCGCTGCCTTTACAGGCGGCCCTAATGAAGAAAGCAAAACAGTAGCACCTATCCAGATACTTAAAGCGTCGGATATTCAAGGCACAAATACGGAAATTGCAAGCAGGCTTTTGATTAACTCTGCTGACGTAGATTTGCTAAAAGCCGAATACAATGACGCTGTAACGGTAAATGGTGTCAACGACGAGGAAAAAGTAGTTGTTTTGTTCAGATTTGCAACGAGCGATTACTATTCTGAGGGCGTAGATATTATGGAGCTTGGCGAAGGCTTTTTATGGTCGGATAAATATACCAAAGGACAAGCATATATCGCACAGGAAAGCGTATTTTTCGATTTCGATATTATTCAACTTACGTTTAATAAAGACGGTGTTTATACGGTAATTCCCGTTGTAGCAAGTCCTATTGACGTAGTTAGTGATATTACGCCTCCGGTGTACTTAGATGATGGTCTTGAGTGGTGGCAAATCGTTCTTGCGGTCTTGCTTATCATTCTCTTGGTAATCATTTTGTGGCCGATTATGCCTTATATCGTTAAAGGTCTTTGGTGGCTCATTTGCTTGCCGTTTAAGCTCATTAAATTGCTCATAGACAGCATCAGCAAAGGCGTTAAAAAGCGTAAAGAAAAGAAACAAGAAAAACTAAAAAATAAGGAAAATAAGGAGGTCTAAATGAAAACGGTAAAAAGGATTATCGCTGTAGTCCTTCTTATCGTTACGGTGGCTCTGGTTGGCTATCTCATTTATACGGGTAGCC
>JAFVSF010000198.1 GCA_017503885.1 Clostridia bacterium | reverse complement strand
CAGGACCTTGTGCAAGATCTGCTATCAATGCTCCTTCTGTTTCGTCATACGAGCCCTTTACCCAAACGTCATTGAGATATATTTGAGCGTTATTTGCTACTGTAAAGTCAAGACCGTTTACAGGAACTTCTGGCTCAGGCTCTGGCTCTGGTTCTGGTTCTGGCTCTGGTTCTGGATCTACTGTAGTGTCTACCTTACCAGGCATTATCGATTTTACGTACAACTCTGAACTACCAACTTCGTTTTGGATTTTTACAAGGTTAATATACGCCCAAGTGAACTCGCCAAGGTCTATTTCAACCGTAGCCCATTCGCCTGCTACCATATTCTTAACAGAGTCAAAATAATAAACTTTTTGATTGTCATAGTTGATCCTTCCGTCTATAGCATCTGCGCCATAAAGCACAATTGTTAAAGGTTGATTGCCATTGCCTCTGTTTTGATATTGAAGATATAATCTGTTGTTTTCTCCAATTTCAATATTTTTAAATCCTGCATCTGCTAAATAGAACATTGCAGGACCTTGTGCAAGATCTGCTATCAATGCTCCTTCTGTTTCGTCATACGAGCCCTTTACCCAAACGTCATTGAGATACATTTGAGCGTTATTTGCTACTGAAAAATCAAGACCGTTTACAGGAACTTCTGGCTCTGGCTCAGGTTCTGGATCAGGATCAGGTTCTGGCTCTGGTTCTGGCTCAACAGAAGCTTCCACTTTGCCAAGCGTAATAGCTCTTACGTACAATTCTTCCGAACTGTCCTCAACGTTTTGGATTTTTACAAGGTTAATATAATCCCAAGCAAAATCGCCAAGGTCTATTTCAACCGTAGCCCATTCGCCTGCAACCATATTCTTAACAGAGTCAAAATAATAAACTTTGTGATTGTTAAAGTTGGTTGAACCATTTATGGTATCTGCACCATAAAGCAAAATTGTTAAAGGTTGATTGCCATTGCCTCTGTTTTGATAAATAAGATATACTCTGTTGTTTTCGCCGATTTCGATATTGTTAAATCCTATATCAGCCAAATAAAGCATTACTGGTGCTTGAGGAAGATCGATTCTCGCCGCACCTTCGGTTGAGTCATACATTCCTCTCATCCAGTCTCTATTACTCAAATATTTCTCTACTGTTCCTTTATCCGTTAAATCGATGCCAACTTCAGAGCCAAGAGTAAGTGCATCAAGATAAATTATACCAGTTCCTTCAAAAGAAACAGTCATCTTGCTAACGTTACCTACCCCTTCGAGAGACTCTTCAATTGCATTAACCTCATCACAAGCCACTACGTCATAAACGCACGTGTAATCTTGTTCACCTATGGTAAGCGTAACGTTAACCTTCGTAATACCACCATCAGGATTAACGTAACTTAACGTTAAACTGTCATAACCATGGATTGCATATTGCGTATATTCTTTGCTAAAAGAAGCACCATTTTCTTTAACGTCAAAGCAAAGCATATCATATTTACCGCTATATTCGTTTGTTATTGCATCAGTATCTTGAACTCCGTTGAAATCAAAGCCCGTTACTGGATCAATAAGATACTCTACAAACTCAATGCTTTCGATAATATAAGCGTTATCAATACCCTTGCTGTTTGCTGCTATTTTTATATTTTTTAACGTTCCACTCAAACCAATTACTTCGCTAAGGTCAACGTTGATTGTTTCAAAATCAGTCATTTGAGAAGGTAATTTTACCTCTACCGTTGAAGAAGAGAAACCATTAGTATTCTCAAATTTAATTTCTAAATAAGGAATATAGCCGAGATTTTTAACACGCAATTTCATTGCCTTGTTTTCATCTAAACTAATATTTTTACCATCTTCAGGTTGTAAATTTACTTCATTAAAAGGCGTTCTATAAGGCATATAAACAAGTAAACCTTCTTCCTTATTATATGCTGATCCGTGAACAACACCACCTACTACTTGATCCCTATCCGCAGGGAAAGAGAACCCGTTTTCAACAGTAGACGTAGCCGAATTAAGAACTTCTTCGTCATCATTTTGCAAAATGTCTCTTTCAAACGTATCATCTGTGCCAACGTAGGTATCATCTGCTACACCCTTGATAGACTTGATGTATACGCTATGCGTATCATTGCTGTCTACAGAAGAATGTGCATACTGGAATTGAACTCTCATTAACCCAAGATATGTGCTGTTTGCCCAAATAGACGCACCACCATACAACTTTTCGTCTAAATCTATGGTAACAGTCGTCCACTCACTATCTTCAACTTGGTTTAATTGGATACTTGCACACATTTCTTCATTCGCACCTTCGAATACGGCAATAGATTTATCCTCGTACAAAGAGGTCACATATACTACCATTGCACCCCAAGGAGCACTGCCTTCTGGCAATTTCAACGTAATTTCAAGTTTTTGAGATTTGTTGATTACCAATGGAATATTCTGCATAATAATATGAGAATCGAGAAGATTTGGGCAATATCCCATATTTAATTCTACATAATCTTCCCCTTCAATGTATTCAATGCCACCAAAGGACGAGCCGTTTTTACCCGCTTCTGCAGCAACGCCTGTAAAGTTCTTTGCGATAAACTCTGCATCCAAATAAATATAGGAACTACGCTTAATATAAACGTTAGTATCACTTACAATTGGCGTATTAAAATCAAATTCTTCCGTTAATGCTTCGTCTTTATAATACCCAAGCATTTCATATCCTTGGGCAATCGCATCAATTTGCTGTGCTTTGTTATTTTTAGCCACAGAAACAGTACGCTTTAACTCACATATTTCTCCGTCGGTCAAATAATAATTTACAGAAAACGCCTGCTCCCATTTTGCATAAAGAGTCATGCTTTCTTGAACTCTGTCCGTTTGGAAGTTCCATTTAGTCGTATAATCGCTAGAGGTATACCAGCCCTCGCACGTATAATTGTTAGGATTCTCCATAGCACGAATCGTAGGTTCTTTAACCAAATCACCTTTTGCAAGTTTTTGTGCTAACGGCGTATTTGTCTTTAATCCCTCGTATGCTTCCATACAAGGATCAAATGTTACAGTAATGGTATCGTTTGGAATAACACTCTCACTACTAGACCCTTCAGAACCTGTAGATCCTAGACATCCCGCAAATACCGTACAAGCTAAAAACATACAACACAAAAAAATTAATCCTTTCAACTTGTTCATAATCTTCCTCCTATTATTTTTGATTTTTAATTTCATTAATCTCTACAATCATATCTTCTTTGCGAGCTTTTTCTGCCGCAAAGACACATAAATATCCGTTCATCGAATCGGAAAGTTCTGTAATTGAGGGAGATTTTATCCCGTTCAAATACCCTATAACGTCGTGCATAATAGCAAAATCACCACCATTATGTGCATTCATACGCACCGTAGATAATACCCCGTCTTTTAAATCAACGACTTCTACAACTCCATCAAAGGCATTTTTATCATATTTTCTCAGCAAAATTCTTTCTTCCGATAATTTTCCTTCGATTTCACCGTGTGTACCCACAATACGAATATCACGCTCTGACTTTAAAGCTCCTCCTACCAACAAAAACGTGCAACAAGAGCCGT
This sequence comes from Clostridia bacterium, assembly GCA_017503885.1. Classification (GTDB taxonomy): domain Bacteria; phylum Bacillota; class Clostridia; order Christensenellales; family Borkfalkiaceae; genus UBA10281. Next base: position 728 of record JAFVSF010000198.1, on the reverse strand, counting down.
TTTCAAAGGTTACTACAACACCTTGCCTATCTAAAAGCTTTCCGCCTGCTATATACGCACACTTGCCGTAGTTATCCTTTTGTAAAAACTCTATTTTCTCTTCGTCTGTAATTTCCTCATAAGGCTTATCGAAGGAATCCCAAACTAAGAAAGGCATAGCCTTTAAATCCATATACTGTCTAAGGGCAGAATACTGACACTCTCGTTCGTGTGGACAATCGAAACAAAATTCCGTAGCACCCTGAGGCATTTTCTCCTTGACAAATTGAGAACGACTACCTATAGAAGCGACCTTATACGGCACTGTATCGCTATTTAGCCAGCACATTAGGTCTAAATCATGGCAACTCTTTGTAAGCAAGAACCCTGATCCACTAACGTCCTCGCTATTCCATTTTCCTCTATCAAACGAGGTAAGATAATGAGGAGTACAAACGTGTTCGCTCATCTCTATTGTCATAATCTCGCCAATTTCACCTTTAGTTATAATGTTTTTAATCGCACGATAATATGGTGCATAACGTAGCACGTGGCAGACAAAAACTTTGCAATTATTTTGTTTTGCCACACGCCCTATTTCTAATAAATCTTCGACGTTATTGACAATCGGTTTTTCCAACATCATGTCATAACCTGCGTTGAGGATATCGATTGACGTCTCATAGTGCAGATGATCCATCGTTGCATTGATAACAAGATCACATTTTGGACGCACTCGCAAAAACTCT
>JAFVSF010000197.1 GCA_017503885.1 Clostridia bacterium | reverse complement strand
TTCATAATCCTAAAATCCCATTATTTTTTATATAATTTTAACATTGATTTATATTCTTGTCAATAGTAATTTTCTTAGATTATTAAAAGTAATTTTAAATTTTAAAAAATAGAAAACCCTGAAACTAATCAGGGTTTTTTATTTTGTTTAATTTTTGATATTACCACTTAACGTCATATTTCAAATCAGAAGCCTCATGGCACTCTTTAGAAATGTTGAAGCATAATTTGCCGTCTTCATAAGTAGATTCAACTTCTTTGCCAGCATATGAAATCTTAGCAGTTGAAGGTACTCCGTAAATTACTACGTTAAAGCCTGTAACGTCTTCAATAGGTTTAACGTTTGTCTTATGATTTTCAGACATAGTATCAATATCGTACTTTTCAGTTTCGTCAATAGTATAACCGCCACAACGCTTATCTACAGCTAAAATGAAAGAATTATCAGTGCTGTTTTCTACTGCAAAACGTGTTTTAGCGTATTCGTTATCAAGATATTTATAAGTTACGCCGTCGTCTTCAATCAAATCGAATTCACAATCTGCACCAGGATAAATATTGATAGTATATTCTGATGGAATTGGTGCTTCTAAGTATGGTTTTGGTTGTTGAGCTACCCATATTGAGCCAGCTTTTGCAAACATAGCACCGCCCCAGCCTTTTGGAACTTCATAAGTAAACTGCTTGCCACCTTCATAAACCTTATTAGTAAATAGGTCTAACCATTTACCCTTTGGCAAACGCATATTCATATCAAATGAACAGAGCAAGAAGCTATCACCTAACATATAAACGTTAAGAGCATCCCATAATTCTCTTTGGTCTGGATACATTAAGCAAAGAGGACGTAAAATTGGCAAGCCCGTCTTAGTTGCTTTATGTGCCATAGAATAGATATAAGGGAATAATGAAGAACGAAGTTTAGCATAACGACGATACATATCTTCAAATTCGTCTCCCATAAACCATGGATATCTCCAATAAGCCCAACAGTCGTGTTCTGTCCAAGGTAACAAGAATCCGTAGTGTAAACCTTGTGGGGTTGTTTCTGTATCACAAGAACCATTAACGTGTCCACTTAAAGCGAGGTTCAAAATTGAAACTAAAGTTCCTGGACCGCCACCCGTATCTCCTGCCCAAGTTGCAGCATATTTTTGAATTCCTAAATAACCGCCAGCAGTGTAAAGCATTGCACGTCTGCCCGTGTGATTTAAAAAGCCTTCCTTCATCTGTTTTGCATAAATTACAGGGTAAACGTTGTGAACTTCGTCATCAGTATATTTGCCTGCCCAAAGCCTATCAGAATGAGTTAAAACTTGGAAAGCGCCGTCTAACTTAAAGCCAAACGCTCCGTTGTCAACGAACTTCTTTAAGTGTTCAAACCAAGGTTGTCCGGGAACGTTGTTCTGGTCCATTATCCTATTATATTTGAAGTGAGAGTCAATGTCTTCCGCACCTTCATAAGAATTTTCTTTATTTTCAAGAGAAGTGTGTTCTTCTTCCCATAAAAGGTCATAGTCACAGCATAGCCACAAGCAGAATTTGTATCCCATTTTACGCATGTTGTAAAATGAAGCACCCGTTCCGCTATAACCTGGTTCTACCCAATAAGGAAGCCAAGCACCCTTTCTATCCCACTTCTTCTCAGTAGTAAGGTCGTAACGAGTGGACATCCAAGTAGGCTCTAAACTATATACGTCGCAAGGAATATCTTCTCTACGGAAAGTTACTGCGTCGTTTAACATATCGTGAGCGGTAGTAGCTTCGTTTGCAATAAAGGTTAAACCATAAGCAGATTTTGGTAACATAATTGGTCTTCCACTAATTCTAGTATAGAGTTCCAAAGTGTCAATCATACAGTCTGCCAAGAAAACGTAAAATTCTAAACCGCCTTTTTTAGTTTCAATTTTAATACGGCTTTTATCCGTGCAACCAATATCATAATCTTGAAGATACGTACTATTGATTACAATACCCCAACCGTTTGAGCTCATTATGTAAGGAATAGGAACGTAAGAAGTAACGTTCATAACCCAAAGACTTTCTTTTTTACCACGCTTATTAAGTGTGGTACGGTCAACGTCTCCTAAACCATAAATATATTCTGTTTCGTCCAAACCAATTTCAAGATTAAAGCCTTCGTGCTTCTTCGTTAAAGTTGGAAGAGAAATGTTTAACTCGTAACCTTTTTCTTTAAAAGATAACGTGTTACCATTAACGTCAATATTAGCGGTGTGTTTTCCTGCAGTTACGCTAATGTTCTTGCCTTCTTTAACAGAATTTTCTATATCGCACTCTGGCTCGTTAATTAAATTATAACGAGAAAGTAGTGACTCGTAAAATTCGTCTCCTCCCGTCTGTTTAACCTTAAAAATTCCGTCTGCTAACGTACGAATTTCTAAAGTGTTCGTTCCAAGTTTAAATGTTCTCATAGTGCCTCCTGTTTTTTTTAAATATAATTAATTTTTATATTTATCTACAATTTGTTCCATTAAATCACGTTTGTCAATCATATCTTTAGCAAGAGCAAGTTGACAACGGCATCTAACTAGATTGTGGTCAGGGTAATTAACCTTAAAATATTTGTCGCCGTCTAAATAGTCTGTTAAAAAACGAACGCCACATTCTAAAGTCATAGTGATTGCACCCAAAACCAAGGTTTTAATTTCTCTTTCGGTAAAAGTTTCTTTAATAGTTTCCATAAAGCCTTTTGTAAAAGCTTCAAACTTATTTAAATCAAGATAAACTTTTGATAAATCAACTTCATCTTCATTTGCAGAATTTGCCGTAAACCTTATAGCGTCACCGAAGTCAAACCCTGCAAGACCGGGCATAACGGTATCTAAATCAATAACGCAGAGATGCTTTAAGGTAGATTTATCAAATAAAACGTTGTTGCACTTTGTGTCGTTATGAGTAACTCTTAGTTTTAACTCACCACGTTTTTGCATTTTGTACATTTGGGTAGCCAACTCTTCAAGTGCAAGATATTCGTCAATTTCTTCTTGAACGTTAACTTTCCTTTTACCAGCGTCTGCCTCAATAGCCTCTTTAAAAATTTTATATCTGTTTTCCGTATTATGAAAATGAGGTATTGATATAAATAAATCGCTTACTGGATAGTCTGTAAGATATAACTGAAACTCTCCAAAAGCCCTACCTGTCTCTTCAATAATATTCAAATTTTCCGTAGAGTTAAAGGTTACGGAATCATCTATAAATCGATAGCAACGCCAAAAACTGCCATCTT
>JAFVSF010000196.1 GCA_017503885.1 Clostridia bacterium | reverse complement strand
GGTCACCAAGGTTTTGAGGGTGATACAGTAAACGCTGGCAAACGAAGTATATAAAGCGTTAAATTAGTTGAACTTTTCTTTATAAGCCTTACTAAACTTCGCAACAGGTGCTTTGCAAGCTTTTATTTCTACTTTTTCGCCAGTGAGTGGGTTTACACCGTCACGAGCTGACTTGTCCCTAAGGTCAAAGGTTGCAAAACCTGAAATGTGTACGTATTCTCCTCTTGATAAGCATGCGGTAAGTGTATCTATGAATGCGTTAAAATTGCCCTCTGCTTCTTTGATGGTTACGCCGAGGTTATCAGCGTATGCTCTGATAAATTCACTTTTGTTCATATTTTCCTCCCAAAAAATATTCTTATATAAAAAGTATAACCAAGATTTTGTTTTTTTTCAACCATTTTTTCAAAATTTTTATAAAATCTTTTACTAGTGATAACTGCTTGACAAAAAACAGTACTTTATATTAAAATTATTACATAAATTTATTTCGAAAGGAATTTTTATGCAAAACGAACAACTCGTAGCAAAATTAAATGATAGAAGATTAAGAGTTCGCCTTAAAGCATTAAAAACCATTTCTTTAAACGAAACGAGCACGAAAACTCATTATGACGCAAATAGAAATATAAATTACGTTTATCGAACGGTTTATTCCTGCTTTGACAGAACGCCATCTCTCGCTGTATATTATACAAAAAAATTCGGTATGCCTCTCACGGCTATTGTAGACTACGCCTCACTCTCTTCGGCAGAGGAACTTATTAAGGCTGAAAAAATAATCGGTGGTTTATACTACTGTGGGGCAGAAGTTGCCGTTCAAACTAAAGATGGTAAAAGAATTATTCTTTCTGCTGTCGGTATTCCCCACAAAAACGTAAAGGCTTTTAATGAAGACCTTTCTTCTTATCGCAATAAGAGACTTGCTTTTACAAACTCGCTTAGAGAAAAACTCAATGCAAGATTTAAAAAATACAATATTTCTCTTCCATACGCATTTTGGTCGCTTTTTGGCACGGTAAAAACTACCAGTATTGAAGATTTATACGTCAACTTGGCGACTAACGTAATGCAAAAATATCAAACGGGCGAGGCGATAACAAGTTTCCTTTTAAACGATTTAGGTCTTTCATTATCTGAAGAAGATTTGAAAAAATTAGAAGACTCGTCAAGCACGTTATACGTTTTCGACCTTGCTTACGCTCTTAAAAACAAACTCGTTATAAAGCAACCTGAAGAAAGTTTAAATAAGGCAGAAGATTTTATAGGTCTTTGCAACAAATATGGGGCTATAAGTTCGGCAACCTTTAAAGGTGGCAATTTAGACGAGTTTTTAGCAGAAGTAAAAAGTCTTGGGTTAAACTCAGCAACGGCAGAATTTTCTAACGACCAAGCTTTTATGCAAGAGTTTTACGACAAGTGTATGACGCTAGACATTTTGCCTATAGTAAGAACGCTCGTTGCTCATCCTAGAAAAAGGCTTGACGGCACGTTTGAAGACTTAGAACTTGCAAAAAAATATAAGGACAACGCACTTTGTTTGGTAGGTCATGAAATATCTTCTTCAATAAACCCTGAAGATGGCATGTTCTCTCAAAAAACCATAGAGCAATTCCCTACTTTAGAAGAAAGAATTAAACTTTATTCAAGAGTTGGTACGAAATAATTTATTTGGCTCGGCTTTACTGCCGAGCCTTTTTATTGCCTTGTAGTTTAATTTTTTTGTTTTGGGCAATAATCCCCTAAAAAGGGGGCTTTTTATGCTTAAATTTATTTTTAAAATTTTTGTGCTTGCAATTTGTATATTAGCAGTTAACGTAGATTGTGGAGGAAAAATAAAGGGCGAGGGAAACCACACTTTTTATCTTTACAACAAGTCTTCACAAGCCATTATAAAAACACTACCAGAGAAACATTCTCAATACTTTTTTTATTTTAAGAATAGTTTAAAAGGAGAGAGCGTTGAATTTTTTAGTCAAGAAAAGGCACTTAAACTTTTAGACGATTTAAACGCCAGTTACGTTTTTAGCGAAGAGGGCGACACTTTTAACTGTCAATACTACTTTTCTGACAAAATTGACGACTTTGTTATTATAAACGGAAACAAAATAAACTTACATTTTTCATATAATGGTGAGGTTTTTACGGTTGGTACTCCCTTTATTTTCGGCAGTTTTTAAATTTTTTTCAAATATTGGTATAAAATGAAGAAAGACGGTCAATAATTTCGACACGAAAGGCGAAAACGACACGCCACTAAAAATTGGAGGATATTTATTTATGTCGGAAAAGAAAACCATACCGGTACTTAATTTTGTCAAAAAAAACTTTTACTACTTGTTGATAGGACTCTCTCTTATCGTAATTGCAACGGTAATTGCCATCGTTTTAGCAACTGGCAATAACTCGCCAAGCCAAAGTGGAGTGATGCCAGGGCTTGCAGATAGCAACACACAAAGCCAATCAGATAAAACTTCGGAAAGTTCTTCTGTTGAAGAACCCGAGTCAGAGCATGAAAGCGTTCCAAACAAGCCAACGATTAACCAAATTGTTTTCACAATGCCGGTTGCCAACTCTACCGTGACTAAGAGTTATACATCTTCTACCGTTGTATACAACCAAACGCTAGGCGTATATACAGGTCATATGGGTATAGATTTTAGTGCCGAGGCTGGCAGTGAAGTCGTTGCCGTTTACGATGGAAAAATAGAAAGCAGTACAACTTCGTATTT
>JAFVSF010000195.1 GCA_017503885.1 Clostridia bacterium | reverse complement strand
GTAAACCCACCCCAAACAAAGGACTCTTGGGTAAATGCCTTTAATAAATTACTTAACATAATTTGTTACCTCACTATCATTTGAAGTGCTGAAATTACGTAAGGGCGAACGAATTGTGGCTCGATAATATTATCAACGTAATCATTTTTAGCAGCGTTAATAGGGTCTGCGTTTTCCTCTGCATACTTTTCTTCTAAAGCATCGATTTTATCTTCTCTTACGTCGCCAAAGTGTGCAACGGATACTGCACCACTAAATAAAGCAACGTGTGAATTTGCAAAAGCATAGGTATAATCAACGCCAAGTGATTTTGATGCAAAAAGTGTATAGCCAAGACCTACTGCCTTTCCATAAACAACTGAAATTCTTACGTTTGATTTAAGTCCAGAAATAAGGTTACAAATTTCTTTCATAATAGGACTGTTGCTAGTTGCAAGGTCTGCCTTAATGCCAACCGTATTAACGAAAGTTAAAAGAGGCAAGCCGTTTTCAGATGCAAAATAAGCAAAATCCTTAATTTTTAAAACGTTATTTAAATTGAGTTCAACGCCGTTTTCTTCGCCTGCAAAAATTATCGTTGCTACGCTTATGCCACCAACTCTACCGATTGCAGTAACTACCTCAGGGCAAAAATCTTTGCTCATTTCAAGGCACTTTCCATCGTCGAATATTGCACTGATAAGACACTTTTGGCAAACTTTTTGATTGAGGCTTTCAGTTGCTCTATTTAAGTCGTCGTTAGTATCAACTACCATATCTGCGTATGCGGGAAGAATAGCGAAAACGTCAATCAACTTTGCTCTTACGTCTTGAAGAGAATCAACCTTAAATGTAGTAAGTCCGTTATATTTTGATACACTAGCACCTGCAACCTCGCTTGCTGAAAGGTTTTTACCCGATACTGCTGAAATAACGAGAGGACTTGTATAAGCCACTTGGCTTTCATTAAGCATAAAGTTAAAATCACTGTTTGCAACAAGTAAAGCAAACGTACCGTAGAGTTTACCAAGTACAACTGAAATTTGAGTAACCTCACCCTTTAAATCTGAAGAAAGAGAAAGAACTTCAGCCATACCTTCTAAAACGTTAACACCCTCGCCAACTTGAACACCAAGAGAGTCGAGTAAGTATACAACTGGATATCCCGTCTCACGTGCTTTGTTTAAGCATTTAACGATTTTTTTGCAGTTGGCATTGCTTACACCACCTGAAAGAACTTTAACGTTTTGTGCTACGACGTATACTGGCGTATCATCTATAGTAGCATAACCTGTTACTACACCTTCTCCTGCAGTATCTTCATCGTAAAAGTCATTATGAGAAAAACTATAGGCGTCAAGTTCGATAAAACTACTTTCATCTACGAGTGCTGAAATTTGCTTTCTAATCTCGCTACCACTTGCTAAGAGTTTTTCTCTACGGTTTCTGAGTAAATCTATTTTGTCCATAAACTCCTCCATTATAATTATCGTATATAATTATAATATATACGAAAAATTTTTTCAATAAAAAAGACGCAATTTCTTGCGTCTTTTAAAAATTTTCACACAACTTATCGTGTTTTTGTTTATTTTAACTTTATTTAATACCTATCGTGCTTAAAAATCTTCTAAATGCAATGTTACCAATTTCATCTTTTTTAAATACGGCAGTATTTTTAAGGATTGCAACACAAACTTTGTTTATATAATTTGTAACAAGTTCCTTTGCTTTAGCATAATCCGTATCGCCCTTATTTTCTTTAAGTAACTGCTCTATCATTGACTTATGTACGTATAATGAATCACTCTCGTCAGCGTTTCCCATATCAAAAGGTCTTTCCTTGCAAAGTATTTTTGCAATTTCTTCAATTTGTTTTTTTAATCTGCCTGGAAGAATATATAATCCCATTGCCTCAATAAGACCAATACCTTCTTTTTTGATATTGTGATACTCTGGATGAGCGTGGAAAACACCGTCTGGATATTCATCAGTTGTAACGTTATTTCTTAAAATAATTTCAAGACAGAATTTACCGTCAGGCAAATATCTTACTATTGGAGTACACGTGTTATGACGCTCTTCGATAGAATTTACAATACCAATTTGCTCGTCGGAATACTCTTTCCATGCCTCTACAATGTTTCCACCCAATTCACAAAGAGTGTTTCTATTGTATCCAGTAAGCCTTACGGCAGAATTATACCAGTTTAAAATACAAATTTCAACGTCTGGAAAATCAGGGTTAGAAAGGGTTGCTAAAGGCTTTGCCTTGTGCATTGGCATTTCGTGTTTTCCACCTTGATAATGCTCGTGGTTTAAGATAGAGCCACCGACGATAGGAAGATCAGAGTTACTACCAACAAAATAATTTGGGAAAAACTCAACGAAATCAAGAAGATTTGAAATAGTTTTTCTAGACATTTGCATAGGAACGTGTTTACTGTTGAAAACTATGCAATGCTCGTTAAAATATGCGTATGGCGAATATTGAAGTTGCCACTTTTCGCCACCTAACGCCAAAGTAATCGTTCTTAAGTTCGATCTTGGTGGATGACTATAAGATCCAAAATACCCCTCGTTTTCAGGACAAAGAGGACACTCTGGATATTTACCTTTTGTCTTGCTAGCCTTTAAAAGCTTTGCAATATCCTTATTGTCTTTTTCAGGCTTACTTAAATTTATCGTTATTTGTAAAACGTTATCTTTATCTTCGTATTCCCATCCAACGTTTTTAGAAATTGCAGTTTTTTGAATATAGTTATTCATTACACTGATTTTATATAAGTAATCACACGCTGCTTGAGAACCCATCTTCTCTTTTAAGAAAGTAAAAGTTTGATTAATTTCAGCAGGCTTTTGAGTGAGCATACCCATAATGAAAGATGCAAAAAGTTCAGCTTGAACGTCATCTTCTGCAATATTTGTTTCTATTGCGTAATCTTTTATTTCTGCAAAAAGAACGTCAGGAACAGTCATCTCTTCGATATAATTGAGGTTTGGTACAGACTCTGCTGGTGACGTTAAATGCAATAACGTTAAAATGGTATTTCTAACGTAAATCTCATCATTTTCATTGAGAAATAAAAATGATTTAGCATATTTTATAAGTTTTTCGACAAGTAATTTTCCGTTTACCATACTTACCTCGTTTAAATTTAAAAGTTCTAGATTATTTTAGCATAAATCTTGTTATTTTACAATAAATTTTACTACTCATTTTTTAATTTTTAGGTTCCCCGTGAGAGTTTGGCAAACTAGAGCCATGCCCCTCGCCCTCTTTAGTCAACCTTTTATCTTTATACGCTATGCCTCTTCGCATTATATCGTTGCCGTATTTTTGCTTTATATCTCCAACCGTTTGCAAAAGCTTAAGTTTTTTATCATATTCTTCAGACTTTGTATTTATACTAATTTGCTCCTCTACAATAAAGTCAAAAACAGACACACCTAAACTTCTTATTGACGTTTCCCATCTAAAATTTAATCTAAAAAGTTGCATTGCCTTTTCTAAAAAATCATCGGCTAAAACAGACGGCCTATAAAGCTTGGCTTGGCGTGTAAACCAATTCAGATTGCCGTCTCTTATGCTAATTGATATTGAAGAGGCTTTACCTACGCTATATTTTCTCACTCTTTCTGAAACGCTATCGCAAAGCGAAGAAAACATTATTTTAACGTCTTCCTCATCAGTCAAATCTCTATAACAAGTTATACTGTTGCCGACAGACTTTATATCTTCACTTTCATTTTCTTTAAGCACGGGCGATTCATCTTGACCATTTGCATAATGCCAAATAGTTTCCCCCCATTTGCCTAAATATTTTACAATATAGTCAACGTCTGCTCTTGCTAAATCTCCTATTGTGCTTATGCCAATTTTATTTAACTTTGACACGGTTGACCTACCTACGAAAAGCAATTCTCCAACAGGCAAATTCCATACAAGCGTTTTATAGTTTATTCTAGTTATGAGTGTGGTAGCATCGGGTTTTTTAATATCACTGCCGAGTTTTGCAAAAACCTTATTAAAACTTACACCAACCGACACGGTTAAGTCAAACTCCTTTTTAATTCTTTCCCTAATCGTATCGGCTATAGTCTTTCCAGAGCCAAAAAGAGAAAGGCTTTTAGTAACGTCTAACCACGCCTCGTCAATTCCAAAAGATTCTACCCTATCTGTGTATTCGGAATAAACTTTTTTAACTTTTTTACTCCACTCTTCGTATCTATCGTGATGAGCCTCAACAAAAACGATATCTGGACAAAGTTTTTCAGCCTCACGTATAGTCATACCAGTTTTTACACCCATAAGTTTTGCTTTTTGATTTTTAGCAAGAATTATACCGTGTCTATCTTCAACGCTACCACATACAGCCATAAATCGCCCTTTTAGTTCAGGACGATATTTGCACTCTACGCTAGCAAAAAAATTATTTAAATCGACGTGAAGTATAGTTCTTTCCATATCAGTTCGCTCACACTTGTTTGACAAAATTGTAATATCTATTGATATTATAATACAACATTTGCATCTGTTTTATCAACAAAATTTATATGAATATAACTCTAAATTTTGCACGTTTTTAATTTCATATAATGAAAAAGCACACGCTGTACAAACAACGTGTGCTTTTGGCAGGGGAGACGCGATTCGAACACGCAACCTACGGTTTTGGAGACCGCTACTCTACCGTTGAGCCACTCCCCTATATTTTCAACGCTAACTATTCTACACTAATTTTAAATTTAAGTCAATAGATTTTAATATGTTTTACAAATAAATTTTAATTATTTTGTAACGCAAAAATCTTTGTTTACGTACTATATACTAGCACACTACAAGGAGAAAATTATGAGAAACAATTATTTTGATTTTGAATTTTGTTATAACAACGGATTTGGCAGATGCAACAACTGTTGTGGGTGTAGATATCCATCGTGTAGAGCAAGAGGCGGTAGCCCTTATCTATATAATACCGAAGTAAGAGGGCCTATGGGACCTCAAGGTCCTATTGGTCCACAAGGACCTCAAGGTCCATCAGCAACGATATATTCTGCATTGATAACCTCATCTGGTGCAATTACAGTTGGCGCAACAGTTCCATTAACAACACAAATTAACACTTCTCAAGGAGAAATTTCAGTAAATACTACTGCAAACGCTATTGTTCTTACTCAGGGTTTGTACAAAATAGAATATGCTGGTGTTGGAACGGGTGCAACAGGCAACGTTGAATTATCAATTTACGTAAATGGTATTGAAAATCCAACAACAATTTCTTCAAGCACGCTAGCAACAGCAACTGATTTTGCTACGCTCAGTGGTACTACTCTCCTTAATATTGTAACAGCGACTACAGTAGACTTGAGAAATAGTGGCGACGTAGAATTCACTTTAAACAACTTATCTATAACAATTACTAAGTTAGCATAATATAAAAAGTGCGTCGTGGAGAAATTCCACGACGCTAATTTTATTTATTTTTTAAGTATTTATCAATAGATATTGCTGTCTTTTTACCAGCACTCATAGCCAAAATTACAGTCGCTGCTCCAGTTACGGCATCTCCACCTGCAAAAACACCCTCTCTAGT
>JAFVSF010000194.1 GCA_017503885.1 Clostridia bacterium | reverse complement strand
TTAGACGAGGAAATTACCGTAAGCAAAACTGCAAGCGGAATGGGTGGGTCGCAAGTCTTTTTAGAGGCAAATTGCAAATATCTGGCAAAAGACCTAATTAAGAGTATAATTATTGCATCTGCAAACGACGCTTCGGTTGCTATGGCTGAAAGGCTGTTTTCAAGCGAAGCAGACTGCGTTCAGGCAATGAACGATAAGTGCAGAGAATGGGGACTTAATGACACTTTATTTTCAAATTGCACGGGACTTCCAAAGCCAACTCAGTATTCCTCAGCCTACGACGTTGCAATTATGCTTTCAAAATTAATCCGTCACAAGCAGTATTTTGAGTATTCCTCGATCTGGATGGATGAAATTTCACACGGAAAGGATAGGGTAACCGGGCTTACAAACACAAACAAGCTTGTAAGATTTTACGAGGGCTGTGACGGTGGCAAAACAGGCTTCACACAAGAATCAGGCTTTTGCTTGGCTGCAACCGCAAAGCGAGGCGGACTTAGACTAATATCAGTCGTAATTAACGCAAGCGACAGCAAGGGCAGATTTGCAGACGTTTCAAACATGTTTGATTACGGCTTTGAAAACTTTACGAATAAAATGGTTGTTGACAGCTCAAAACCGCTTGACGTAACCGTTAAAATAGAGAAGTCGAAAAAGAGCTCAATAAACGTCGCACCAAAAGAGAACGTTTTCATCTTTTGCGAAAGAACTAACAAAGATAAAATTACAATTGATTTTGAGCCGTATGAAATTAAAGCACCAATAAGCTGCGGTGACGTAGTCGGTAAGCTTAAGGTTTTTAAAAACAGTGTTGAATTTAAATCGGTAGACGTTATATCGCTTGAGGACGTTTTAGAAAAGACCTATTTCGATTATATTAAGGATATTGGCAAAAGCTGGTTATAAGATAAAATAAAAAAACGCATCGGTTGATGCGTTTTTTATTTTACCAGCTTTGAAATTTTAGACAAATAAATTTTCTTGATACATAAGTTCACCGTAACCTTATCATCTCCGTAGGTAACGTCGTAGCTTTCCAAAAAGTTCTTTATTTTATAAAACTCGTTAATTTCGCTAAAATCCAAGCTTAACGTACAATATACAAAATGCTCCTCAAATGATTTACAAATAGCTTCGATAAGATTATCAAGACCCTTTTTGTGTTTTGCCGAAATAAACACTCCGTCTGCAGGATAGTTTGTAAAATCACTGATATCTTCGCATTTATTAAAAACTTTTATGATTGGCGAACTTGCATTTAGATCCCTTAAAATACTTTCCGTTACCTCGTTTTGTCGCTCCCAATCGCCTCTAGCATCGCAAACGTTTAATATAAGGTCTGACTCTGTTACGCTATCTAAAGTAGACTTAAACGCATTTATAAGTTTTGTTGGAATATCTTTAATAAAACCAACCGTATCAATTAAAACAACGTTAAAGCCCCTAATCTTAACCTTTCTTGCAGTTGGGTCTAACGTGGCAAAAAGTTTATCTTCAGCCAAAACGTCACTACCAGACATAGCGTTTAAAAGGGTAGACTTGCCAGCATTAGTATATCCCGCCAAGGCAACGGTTAGGGTATTAGTTCTATCTCTTTTAGACGACATAACTTTACGCTTTTTAGAAAGTTCTTCAAGTTGTTCTTTTAAACTTGTTATTCTATGGCGAATATATCTTCTATCTGTTTCCAACTTAGTTTCGCCAGGGCCTCTAGTACCTATTCCTCCACCAAGCCTAGAAAGAGCCTCGCCTTGACCTTTAAGTCTAGATAAAATATACTCGTGTTGAGCAAGTTCAACTTGTAATTTGCCCTCTTTAGTCTTTGCATTAAGTGCAAATATATCTAGAATAAGAGCAGTTCTATCAATAAACTTGATACCACCAAAAAAGTTACAAATATTTTGGGCTTGAGAAGGGGATAGGTCGCCATCAAAAATTATAACGTTTACCTCTTTCTCTCTAATTTCCTCAAGCATCTCTTCAAGTTTGCCAGAGCCAAAAATAGTAGCAGGGGAGATTTCTCTAAGAACTTGAAAGCCGTATCCTACAACTTCAGCACCTGCTGCTTTTACCAGTTCACAAAGTTCAGCGTATCTACTTTCTAACTCGCTAACCTTTCCGTTAAATATTGGAAAAAGTAAATATGCTTTTTCATAAAAAGTTTTAAAATTCTCGTTATTATGCATAATTTTAGTTGTTATTATCAACGTTTTGATTTTTTCTTAATTGTACGATACCAGCAGACTCTCTTCTACTATCTTGACTAATTGCAGCATAGTGTTTTCTTGTTGTATTTACGTCTTTATGACCTAAAAAATCTGCTACGGCATATATGTCGCCAGTCTGCCGATAAAGGTCAGTGCCAAACGTACTTCTAAGTTTATGTGGGGTAATCTTTTTAAGTGGGGTAACTTCTTTAGTATATTCTTTTACAAGAACTTGAACGGCACGGGTAGAGATACGTTGATTTTTCATAGAGATAAACATTGCAGGTTCGTTTTTATCAATCTCTTTTAAATCATATCTATAATCAAGCCAATTGCAAAGTGCATCACGCACCTCTTCATTAAAGTAGAGTATAGTTCTATTTCCACCTTTTCTAGTAACAACAAAACTCAAATTTACAAAATCAAAGTCTTCTACGTTTAAGCCTACAAGTTCGCTTATACGTATACCAGTACCTAAAAATAGCGATAAAATAGCAAAATCTCTTACTTTTAGTTTGTTATGGTATGCATTTTTTCTGCCAGAAAACGCATCATCGCTTTCAGCGTAATCTAAAAGCCTTTCAACCTCGTCTCCCTCGAGTCTAATTATTTCTTTTTCGTGGATTTTAGGAGTTGGAACTTTTGCAGGAATATTTGATTTTATCATATCTTTTGAGAAAAAATACCTACAAAGTGCACGAATAGTGGAGAGTTTACGTGCTTTACCCCTTTCATCGCAAGAAAGTTGTTTTCCGTTAAATTTATAACTAGAAAGATAGTTTAAAAACCTTTCAATGTCAAACGAGGTCAACTCATCGAGGATAGAAACTTTCATATTTTCTATTTCAACTTTTTTAATTTGAGATAAGTAGTTGAAAAATATTCTCAAATCGTAAACGTAATTAAGTCTAGTTAGAGCAGTGGTGTTATTACTCGTGCCATAAATAAACTCCATACAAAAAGTGGGGAGGTCTAGTAGTAACAATTCAATTTTTTCATCAGTTTGTTGATTTCTTGTAGTGTAGTAGTTGTTTTTGTCTACCATAAAATACCTCCTTTGTTTTATGTAAATATTTTAACATATTTATAGTAAAATG
>JAFVSF010000193.1 GCA_017503885.1 Clostridia bacterium | reverse complement strand
CATTTGATGCAAAACAAGAAATCAACGGCGAACTTCAATTCGTACTTGATAGAAACTTCCGTGACGTATTACAGCCATTATTCAACTTGAAAGTAATGCCTCTCGTTACTGAAAAAGATAAAGTGAAGATTATAAAAGACGCTTTTGCAGATCTTTTAGTCGGTGACCTTTTATACGACTTAATGAGAAAGTTTGCTAACGAAAAGTTAAATCTTGGCTTTGAAGGTAAACTTGCATTTAATGCAAAACAAGAAATCAACGGCGAACTTCAATTCGTACTTGATAGAAACTTCCGTGACGTATTACAACCATTATTCAACTTGAAAGTAATGCCTCTCGTTACTGAAAAGGATAAGGTAAAGATTATAAAAGATGCTTATGCAGATCTTTTAGTCGGCGACCTTTTATACGACTTAACGAGAAAGTTCTTAAAGGGCAAGTTTGATTGGGGTGTTGAAGGTCTTGCATGTGAAAACAAGAAAAACAGTGCTTATGACGTTGATAATATTGTTATAGAAAAAATATTCAATATTAATATATTCAACTTTATTAGCGAAAGAGATAAAGTTAAGTTTATAAAAGAA
Source organism: Clostridia bacterium (assembly GCA_017503885.1). Taxonomy (GTDB): domain Bacteria; phylum Bacillota; class Clostridia; order Christensenellales; family Borkfalkiaceae; genus UBA10281. The sequence continues at coordinate 7,286 of JAFVSF010000193.1, read as the reverse complement.
ACCTTCGCAAGTATTAAGTTAGGCGAAATAGCTGGTACTTTTGTAAAAACTCTTAAGCCAAACGGCGACAGATGGGAACACAATGGTAAATACATTAAACTTATAATAGGCGACGTGCTTGGCGTAAGTGTAAACGAAGTGTTTGACATAATAGGTGCTAAAAACAAGGTTAAAGCCGTTACGGATACTATGTGCGTAGGAAGAACCGTACACGATTACATTGCAGATTTACTCGGTAAAGAAAAGATTGGCAACGCAGGTGCAGACGAACTTCTCGAACTCTTCGTTGTTACAGAACTTGTAGATACTCTCTTTGGTTTCAAGAAAGACGAAACTAACAAGATGTCTTCTGATCCTAAGATTGCCTACATTCTTAACAGAACGGATAAAGTATTCTTCGGTGACTTTGCAAACCTCACTTCAAGCGACGATAATAAACAATGGTACGACAAGAATGGCAACAAGGTAACTGGTATTACTAACACCATTTACAGTTTACCATCAAGCGTAGTTCTTTACGTAGTTGCAGTTATCATGAATCCAAAGATGATAGTAGATGTAATGGGCGAAAGTTACCTCGGTACGTTTATTAAAGATTTCTATAATAAGACAAAGATAGATTCTACTATCAATGGCGACGACAAGTCTGGTTATACTGTAGACGGTGCGTTTAAAGAGTTAGTAGAAGACGTAGCAAACGTAAAGGTTAAAACTATATATAATGATATAGTAAACAAATCCTTCAAAAAGAAAGCTACTGAAATGTTTATAAATAGAGAAATGGGCGACATTTTATATGACGTTCTCGTTCAGTTCGTTTATAAACAAGACAAGTACAACCTTGATATCGGTGGATATGCAAGCGATAAGGTTGTTGAAGGAAAATACGTATTAAGCAAAAACTTTAAAGATATATTCGAACCATTCTTCAATATTCAAATCAACGAACTTCTTAAAGAAAAGAACAAGCTAAACTTCTTCTTAAATAACGTATATAGCCAAACCTTAATCGGTGATGCGTTATACGATATAACTAGAAAACTTGCTAAAACTAATAAGATAGAACTCGGTTTGGATGGCGAATACGCATACGTAAACAAGGCAAACAATGGTGGAAAGTTCTTTGCAGATCAAAACTTCAGTGCAATAATTTCTAAAACGTTTAACCTTGGAATAAAGCAAGTTTACGACGCTTATAAGAATAAGATTATCAAAGCTGTTCTTTACAACACTTATAGCGACCTTAGTTTAGGCGATATATTCTACGACGTATTTAGAAAGTTCATGGCTAAGAAACTTACACTTTCTGCACAAGGCTATGCATGGCAATTTGCAACTAGCCCAGAACTTTATCTTCAAGGTAAGATAGCAAAATTCGTTCGTGCCGTATTTGCAGTAACGCTTGCAGACGTTTACGACTTAGTAAAGAAACGTGTAACTAAAACTGAATTTGCAGTTCACGCTATTGGACATCTTAACTTTGGCGAAACGTTATTACCTTTCGCAGAAAAGACGCTTAAAAAGAACTTGTCTTGTAAGTTTGAATATGACGTAGCAAACGATTATGCTCTTACTATTACAGGAAACTATGCAGAAGTTCTCAATGCAGTAGCAGGAATTAGCATGTCTAAGGCTCTTCAAACAAAGAAGATGGTGACCTTATTCTTCGGAGCAGAGGGTGCTTTGGAGAACATGCCTGCAGGTCACGTAGCAGGATATCTCGTTAAGACAAAGGCTCTTTCAAAGACCTTTAAGAAAACAACGATAGAGCATGAATACGATGGAGCATGGATTATCAGTGGAACGTATGCAGTTCCTATGAATATCCTTTGCAACGACTTAACGCTCGGCACAATTTACGCTAATAGAAACAAACTTAAGAGTGGTTTAATTATTCCATACTTTGGTAAAGTTGAACTCGGTAACTTTGCAGGTGGTACACTTGTAAACGGTGCTTGGATCAAGTCTAACGGAGAACCTCATCCAACACACGGAGCAAAGAACGTAATTATGCTTGCGTTCTATGACTTAACTGTTGAAGAAATTCTTGCAAAAGGATTTGACCCATCAAAGGTTATCGAAGACGTATATGCCGGTCAAATTATGGGCTACTACAGATGTGGCGAATACGAATTCAGCAAAAATGAAGATACAGACTACATTATTTGTGGCGATGAAACTCACGTAGACGACAAGGGTGCATATCACCTTCACGAAGGCGAAGAAATTATGTACTCTGTAGTAGAAGGCAGTGAAGAATTTGTTTACTGCGATCAAGCACACGTAGACGATTTGTTCACGTATCATACTCACTATATTTGTGAATTTGAAGAAGAACACGAACATACTGGCAAGGGTTGGTACTACAAAGAAGGTGGAGAGTACAAGAAAGCAGGCGCTGTTGAAAGTGCAGTTGCAGACCTTACTCTTAAAAAACTTATGAGTGGTAGATTCAGCATGGCTGAAACCTTGAAAGGCGTTAAACTTGGCGAAGCAATGAACCTCGTTCATTGCGACGGCAGTGGAGCAACTTGTCCTATTACCGAAGTATCCTCAACTCACGTATGTGAAGAAGGTTGGTACGAAAAGAAGGTAGAAGGTGGAAACACCACTTACGTTAGAACTACTCTTGTTCTCGATAAGATTGCAGACGTAGACCTTCACGAATTGTTTACTAACGGTTTAGATTTAGACGCTGTATTTGAAGGTGTTTATGCAGGTGACGTATTAGGTTACTCACATTGTTATATTGACGAAGACGGCAATAGAGTATGTGCTAAAGAACTTGAACACGGCGATACCGACCACAAGACAACTAATATGTGGTACGTAAAGACAGACTCAAATAACGACGGCGTAATTGATGAAAACGACGAGTTTAGAAAGGCAACTGCTCTTGAAAGAACTTTCGCAAGCGTTATTATGACCGACATCTTAAATGGTAAGTTCGACGTTGAGAAAGAACTTGAAAACATCACTCTCGGCGAGTTTATGGGACACGAAAAGTGTACTCACGACGATACTTGTTTCGTTCACCCAGACGGCGCTCACGTAGCAGGCGATGATTGGTATGATGAACAAGACGATGGTACTTACGTTGCTGTTACCGATAACTTGACGCTTGCCGTAGCAGATTTCACTATTAAGCAAATGCAATCTAACAACTTTGCAAATGAACTTCTTGATAGCGTTAAAGGAAGAGTAACGCTTGGCGACGTATTCGGTGACCCAGCTGGAACTCCACTTGCTCTCCTTGGCGAAGATACAACGATAGGTAATATCAATGGTGCACTTACTGATGCTCTTAAGACGTCAACTGCAGGCGATATGTACGATGCAAAAATCCTTCCTTTCGACGATGAAACTATCAAGAAGATGGATGCTTCATACGGATTACTCGTTGTAAACGATGCTATTGATACAAATACTGGAAACACAGAAAAGGATAACGACTACAAAGCAAAAATCGAGGCAGCCCTTAACGCTCACGCAACAGAGGTTCGTATACCTACCGATCCAGATTATATGGTTTACGTAGAAGCAGTAGGTAGAACGTTCTGGAGAAGCCTTACAGCAGACCAACTTCTTGAAATCCTTGTAGACGCATTGCCAGATTTCTAATTGATAAGCAATCGTACGGATATTTAAAATAACACGAATTACCCTACGCCCTTTTTAAAGGGGGCGTGGGTAAAACGCAGAGCGTAAAAACGCTTGACAAACAAAAATAATAATTATATAATGTTTAGGCTTGGGCTATGCTCAAGTAAAAGTTGAATCACGCAAATAGCGTTTTTCATATCACTAAGCAGGGCAAATATTTAGGCTCTTCTTAGTTACCTTGCTTATGGCAAGACCATAAGCCGAATAAGTCCGGGAGGTAAAAAGAAATGAACAAGTACGAAATGATTTACATTTTGGATACTGCTTGTACCGACGAAAAGAGAGAAGCTTTAATGGCTAAAATCGAAAACGTTGTATTAAAAGCAGGTGGTACTGTTGAGAAGGTTGAAAAGTGGGGCGTTAAGAAACTCGCTTATCCTATCGACTACAAAACTGAAGGTTATTACGTATACATGGCGTTTGAAGGTGACTGTGACCTCGTTCAAGAAATGAAGAGAGTTATCGGTATCGCTGAAAACGTTATTAGACGTCTTATAACTAAACGTTAATCGGAGAAAGACTATGAACAAATTATTTTTGATCGGAAATTTAACTCGTGATCCTGAAATGAGTGAAACTGCAACTGGCGTAGCATTCTGCCGTCTTGGTATTGCAGTAAACAGACCTTATCAAGGTAGTGATGGCGAAAGGACAACTGACTTTTTCAACGTAACCGTATGGAGAACTCACGCAGAAAACTGTGGTAGATATCTTAAAAAAGGTAGTAAAGTTGCTATTGTTGGAAGCCTTCAAAATCGTCAATACGAGGATAAAGACGGAAATAAGAGACAAGTAACGGATATTATTGCTAATGAAGTTGAATTCTTATCCGTAAGAACACAAGGCGAAGGCATGGATATTGAAATGGCTGAGCCTGTTCGTCGTAACGACAGACCTGCTTTAGAGCCTGTCAACGAAGACGATTTACCATTTTAATTTATAAAGGAGCAAGAAAATGGAAGAAAAGACTATTGCAACTCCGGTAGCTGCTAAAAAGCCTGTAAGAAAAGCACCAAGAAGAAAAGTTTGTGCTTTCTGCGTAGAAAAGGCAACTGCTATCGATTATAAAGATACTGCAAAATTAAAGAAATTCATCACCGAAAAGGGTAAAATGTTACCACGTCGTATGACCGGTGTGTGTGCTAAGCACCAAAGAATCCTTGCAAGTGCAATAAAGAGAGCAAGACTTGTAGCTTTATTACCATTCAAGGGTGAATAAGAAATTCGGTTTAGATAAAAATTATATAGTAATTTAATCTAAATTAAATAAAAAACAGCGAGGTTTGCTAGCCGTTTTAAAGGCGTAAGCAAACCTCGTTTTTGCAATAAAGAAGAAAGCAATGCAAAATAATTGCCTTATAGGTTGATTATTCGTAGTTTTTAACAAAATTAATTAAAATTAAGGTGTTGTATGAGTGCAAAAGAATTCGTAGCCAAACTTGTTGAAGAATTAGGCGTGCCGTATATTGACGTTGCTTGCTATAAATCGCACGAAAACGTTTGTAGATTTGCATTTGGAAAGGGTGTAACAGGCAAAGAAAAACTTTATATGTATTCGTGTGGTAAGGTTATCACCGTAACGACAGCATTAAGGCTTGTAGAGGAAGGTAAAATAGGCTTAGATGATAAGGTAAGCAAATATCTTCCCGAAATAGAAAATGCCTTTATAATAGACGGCAACGGAGAAAAAACCCGTGTCGGCAACGAGATGACAGTTAGGCATCTTTTCACAATGACTGCTGGCTTTGATTACAATATACACACTCAACCTATTGAAAGTTTGGCAAAGCAAAGTAACGGGCAAGCAACTCTTCGTGATTTTATACCAAAGTTTGTTGAAAGTCCGCTTTCATTTTGCCCAGGCGAGCGTTTTCAATACAGCCTTTGTCACGACGTTTTAACGGCAGTTGTCGAGGTTGCGTCTGGCAAGAAATTTTCTTCATACGTAAACGAGGTTATTTTTTCTCCACTTGGTATGAAGAATTCGGGTTACGATAACGATGAAACCGATATGGCAGATATCTATAGGGCAAGTGAAGACGGAAGTCTTATCAAGATAGTGGAAGAAAACATTTTGTTACCTACTAAAGCTTATGAAAGTGGTGGCGCAGGGCTAATTTCTACTGTTGATGACTACTCTATTTTTGCAGATGCACTCGCAAATAACGGCGTTGCAAAAAACGGATATAGAGTGTTAAAGCCCGAAACTATTAAACTTATGGCAACCGAGCAAGTTAAAAAGATGTCAATAAACAGTGGTTTTACGTGTATTCAAGGCGACGGTGTTTACGGCTATGGCTTGGGTGTTAGAGTTAGGCAAGAAAATACCGATTGGGGATTAGAGGAAGGCGAGTTCGGATGGGACGGAGCGGCTTGTTCGTACGTTATGATAGATCCTAAAAATCAAATCTCGGTGTTTATAGGTATGCATATAATGGAATGGCCTACAATGTTTACGGGTAAGCATTTAGAAATAGTTAAGGCAATTTATAATGAATACTTCAATAAAAAATAAAAGAAAAAAGAACTTGCTAATTGCAAGTTCTTTTTTTGTGTCAATTTTAATATATTGCCCTATAAGTTGATTATCGGTGCTTTTTAAGTCTAAAATAAGCCCTTTTTATTTTGATAAAATAAAATAAATAAAAATGCTTGACCTTTTCTTGACAAATAAGTTATAATTTTTATCGTGGGGTAGGTTGAGAGAAAGTCAAAAATCAAGCCTACTACAAATCAAAATTGTATATAATTTTTACTTAAAGGAGAAATATATGTTAGTTAGTCTTTTAACTCTTCTAACAGGTATCGGCGTATTCATAGCAGGTATGAATATGATGAGCGAAGGCTTAGAAAAGAGTGCAGGTAGAGGTATGAAAGCCCTTTTGGGTACAATCTCTACAAACCGTTTTGCAGGCGTATTGACTGGTATTGCGGCAACGGCTATTATTCAGTCGTCTTCAGCAACTAGCGTTATCGTAATAGGTTTTGTAAACGCAGGTATTATGACGCTCGTTCAAGCTTGCTCAATTATTATGGGTGCAAACGTTGGCACGACGGTAACTAACGCTTTAGTTGCTCTTTCTGGCTCAAGTTTTGATATTGACGTATTTATGATGGGACTTGCTTTTGTAGGCGTTATGATGATGTTTATAAAGCGAGAAAAAATTAAGAATATCGGCTTAATTTTATGTGGACTCGGCGTGTTGTTCGTAGGTCTTGACCTTATGAGTGGTGCGTTCAAAGGTGGCAAGGAAATAACCGAATTCTTCCAAAATCTTTTCAAAATTATTGAATTTCCGTTGCTTTTAATACTTGTAGGAGTTGTATTTACGGCACTTGTTCAATCTTCTTCTGCTGCAACGGGTATCGTTATCATTATGGCAGGCGAAGGTGTTATCGGTCTTGACAGTGCAATGTTCATAGTCCTTGGTGCAACTATCGGTACTTGTATAACCTCAACACTCGCGAGCCTTGGTGCAGGTGTAAACGCAAAGCGTACTGCATTTATGCACCTTATGATAAACGTTGTAGGTACTTGTATCTTCACGGCAATTATTTGGCCTTTAAAGGACGTTATCGTTGGATGGCTTGCTCCAATCGAATCTACAATGTGGCAGATTACT
>JAFVSF010000192.1 GCA_017503885.1 Clostridia bacterium | reverse complement strand
GATCACTGTAGACATACTACTTTCTTAACGACTATCGATAGCGTTAAGTTTGAAGATGAACTTTTAGAAAAGACTTACAACGAATATCTTTCTGCAAGACAAGAACTTGGTAGAACAAAGCCTGTAAACCTTATGGACGTGGCTACACTTACAGTTAGATATCTTAAAAAGCACGGCAAACTCGATAAACTTGACGAGTCTGAAGAAATTAATGCTTGTACCGTAAAAATTGAAGTAGAGGCAGACGGAAAGAAAGAGCCTTGGCTTTTACTTTTCAAAAACGAAACGCACAACCACCCAACTGAAATTGAACCTTTCGGTGGTGCTGCAACTTGTATCGGTGGTGCTATTCGTGATCCACTTTCAGGTAGATCGTACGTATACGGAGCAATGCGTGTTACGGGCGCTGCTAATCCATTAAAGCCTATTGATGAAACTATCAAGGGCAAACTCCCACAAAGAAAAATCGTTCAAACTGCAGCTGCAGGTTATTCTTCTTACGGTAACCAAATTGGCTTAGCAACCGGTATGGTAAACGAACTTTATCACGACGGTTATGCAGCAAAACGTATGGAAATCGGTGCAGTTATTGCCGCTGCTCCTCAAGTAAACGTTAGAAGAGAAAGACCAGAAGACGGAGATATCGTAATACTTCTCGGTGGTAGAACTGGTAGAGATGGTTGTGGTGGTGCAACGGGTTCTTCTAAAAAGCACACCATAGCATCATTAGAAACTTGTGGTGCAGAAGTTCAAAAGGGTAACGCTCCAGAAGAGAGAAAACTTCAAAGACTTTTCCGTAGCGAAGAGGCAAGCAGACTTATCAAGCGTTGTAACGACTTCGGTGCAGGTGGCGTATCAGTTGCAGTTGGCGAACTTGCAGACGGACTTGATATCAACCTCAACGCAGTTCCTAAAAAATACGAGGGCTTAGACGGTACTGAACTTGCAATTAGTGAATCTCAAGAACGTATGGCAGTAGTTGTTGAAGCGAAAGACGTAGAGAGATTTATGGAACTCGCTTTAACTGAAAACTTAGAGGCTACGGTAGTTGCTAAAGTTACCGAAGAGCCAAGACTTAGAATGCACTGGAATGGTAAGACTATCGTCGACATTTCAAGAGAGTTCTTAAATTCTAACGGTGCAGAAAAACATATCAATATCGCTCCTAAAAAGCCAGAAAGTTTTGCAAAGGAAATTCCTACAAACTTCACAGATGGTTACAAGGCACTCGCTGATGACCTTAACGTTTGTTCAACAAGAGGTCTTTCAGAAAGATTTGACTCAACGATTGGTGCAGGCACAGTACTTATGCCTTTCGGTGGTAAAAACCAACTCACTCCAATACAAGCAATGGTACATAAAATCTCTATGGAGAAAAAGCATACCGATGATTGTTCGTATATGGCGTGGGGATATAATCCATATATAGCAGAAAAGAGTCCATATCACAGTGCATATCTTGCAGTTGTAGAAAGCGTTGCAAAGATGGTTGCTACGGGTGCTGAATTTAAAGACGTATATTTAACTTTCCAAGAATATTTTGAAAAGCCAAATAAAGACGGTGCAAGATGGGGTAAACCACTTTCTGCACTTTTAGGTGCGTTCAAAGCACAACTTGATTACGGTATTGGTGCAATCGGTGGAAAGGACTCTATGAGTGGTTCTTTTGAAGATTTAGACGTTCCACCAACACTCGTATCATTTGCAGTTACTACTGGTAAAACTGATGACGTTATTTCAAACGATTTCAAAAAAGCAGGTAGCAAAGTATTCCTTTTAAGCCCAGAAATGGACGAAAACGGTCTTCCTGTTGCAAGTAGTGTTATAGCAAACTTTAACAAACTTACGTCTTGGATGAGAGCAGGCAAGGTTCTTTCTTGTTGGACTCCTACCTATGGTGGCGTAGCAGAAGGCGTACTCAAAATGTGTATGGGTAACGGACTTGGTTTTGAGTATGCAAATCTTTCAAATGCCGATATCTTTGGTTATAACTATGGTTCATTCATTATAGAGGCTACTGAAGATTTAGATGTAGCCTATATCGGTAAAGTAACCGAGTGTGCTTGTATTTGCAACGCAGGCGAGTGCGTATCGTTGGCAGAACTTTGCAAGACTTACGAGCAGAAACTTGAAAGCGTATTCCCAGTAAAGGAAAATGGTGGAAAAGTTTTAGAAAACTTCTCGTTTAGTGCTAAAGAAAGAGTTGCTCCTATGATTAAGGTTGCTCAGCCTAAAGTTCTTATTCCTGTATTCCCAGGTACAAACTGCGAATTCGACACTGCTAAAGTAATGGAAGATGCAGGTGCAAAAGCCGAAATCTTCGTAATAAATAACTTAACTCAAGACGGAATTCAAAGAAGTGTAGAAGAGTTCTCTAAAAAACTTGCTAAATCTCAAATGGTATTCGTTCCAGGTGGTTTCTCTGGTGGCGACGAGCCAGATGGTTCTGGTAAGTTTATAATGGCGTTCTTTAGAAACGCTCAAGTTAAAGAAGAGGTTGAAAGATTACTCGGTCAAAGAGATGGTCTTATGGCTGGTATTTGTAACGGTTTCCAAGCGCTTGTTAAACTTGGTTTAGTTCCTTACGGCAAAATTGTTGAGCCAGATGCAAACAACCCAACCTTAACTTACAATACTATTTCACGTCACCAATCTAAACTCGTTAGAATTAGAATTGCATCAAATAAATCGCCTTGGCTTTCTGCAACAAACGTTGGTGACGTATTTACAGTTCCAGTATCTCACGGCGAGGGTAGATTCTTGGCTGATGAAAAGACTGTAAGACTTTTAGCAGCAAACGGTCAAATTGCAACTCAATACGTTGATATGGACGGAAATGCAACGTCTGATATAAGATTTAACCCTAACGATTCAGTTTACGCTATCGAAGGTATTACTTCTCCTGACGGAAGAGTATTCGGTAAGATGGGACACAGTGAAAGAATTGGTAGAAATCTCTATAAAAACGTTATCGGCGAGTATGATATGAGGATGTTTGAGAGTGCTGTAACTTATTTTAAGAAGGGTTAATAAAACAACAGGTTTTTATAGTAGAAACAAAATAATGGTGGAGCTTAAATGCTCCACCTAAAGAAGAATATTTTTACAAAATCAATCTCATTATAGGAGAAAACTAAAGTGGCATATTTAAGTGATATCGAAATTGCTCAATCAACCCCAATGAAACCTATTACGGAAATTGCAAAAGTAGTAGGTATTCATGACGATTATCTTGAGCCATATGGTAAATATAAAGCAAAAATTGATTACAACGTACTCGGCACTACGGGTAGAAAAAACGGAAAACTTATTCTTGTAACGGCTATCACTCCAACTCCAGCAGGAGAGGGTAAGACTACTACGACTATCGGACTTGCCGACGGTCTTAGAAAGATTGGTAAAAATTCAGTAGTTGCTCTTCGTGAGCCATCACTCGGTCCTGTTTTTGGTGTTAAAGGTGGTGCTGCTGGTGGTGGATATGCCCAAGTTGTTCCTATGGAAGATATAAATCTTCATTTTACAGGAGATTTCCACGCAATAGGTGCTGCTAACAATCTTTTAGCGGCAATGCTTGATAACCATATTTATCAAGGCAATGCTTTAAATATTGATCCAAGAAGAATTACTTGGAAAAGATGCGTTGATATGAACGACCGTCAACTTCGTTTTGTTACTGACGGTCTTGGTGGAAGAGTAAACGGTGTTCCTCGTGAGGATGGATATGATATTACCGTTGCTTCCGAAATAATGGCTGTATTCTGCTTGGCTAGCGATATCGAAGATTTAAAAGCAAGACTTTCAAGAATAGTCGTTGGCTATACTTATGATGAAAAACCAGTAACGGCAGGTGAACTTAAAGCCGTTGGTGCAATGGCGGCACTACTCAAAGATGCATTAAAGCCAAACCTCGTGCAAACCTTAGAGGGTACTCCTGCGTTTGTTCATGGTGGTCCTTTTGCAAATATTGCACACGGCTGTAACTCTGTTATCGCTACTAAAATGGCTATGGAATTTGGCGATTACGCTATTACCGAAGCAGGCTTTGGTGCAGACCTTGGTGCAGAAAAATTCCTTGATATCAAGTGTAGATATGCAGGATTAAACCCAGATGCAGTAGTTATGGTTGCTACCGTAAGAGCATTAAAGATGCACGGTGGTATGCTAAAAAATGAACTTGGCAACGAGAATTTAGAAGCACTTGAAAAAGGTATTCCAAACCTTCTTCGCCACGTTTCAAATATTAAAAACGTATACAAACTTCCTTGTGTTGTTGCAGTTAACAGATTTCCAACCGATACCGACGCCGAAATCAATCTCGTTATTGAAAAATGTAAAAATCTCGGCGTAAACGTAGTGTTATCTACTGTTTGGGCAGATGGTGGCGAAGGTGGTAAAGCAATGGCAGAGGCTGTTGTAAAACTTTGTGAAGAGCCTAACGACTTTACTTTTAGTTACGAACTCGACGAAACTATCGAAAAGAAGATAGAAAGCGTTGTAACAAAAGTTTATGGTGGCAATAGTGTTAACTTTACTCCAGTTGCTAAAAAACAAATTTTAGCATTAAAGGAACTTGGCTACGATAAAATCCCTGTATGTATGGCTAAAACCCAATACAGTTTTTCTGATGATCCAACTAAACTTGGTGCACCTGAAGGATTTGTTGTTACCGTACGAAACGTTAAAGTTTCGGCAGGTGCAGGCTTTATAGTAGTTCTTACGGGCGATATTATGACAATGCCTGGTCTTCCTAAAGTTCCTGCCGCAGAGAAAATCGACGTTGATGCAAGTGGTAAAATTACAGGTTTATTCTAAAATAAAACATAATTGCCTTTAAAGGCTTACATATAAAATGATTACTATTTAAGGAGAGAGATAAAAATGGCAAGATTTATCAATGAACCATCACATACTTTTAACGAATACTTACTTATTCCAGGTTATTCTTCTGCAGAATGTATTCCGGCAAACGTAAGTTTAAAAACCCCTCTTGTTAAGTATAAGAAAGGTGAAAAACCAGCAATAGAAATGAATATTCCTATGGTTTCTGCTATAATGCAGTCTGTATCGGGAGATAGACTTGCAGTTGCTCTTGCTACGGAAGGT
>JAFVSF010000191.1 GCA_017503885.1 Clostridia bacterium | reverse complement strand
TTAGCGGTGAAAACTTCTCTGGATATATGGCTTTAATAGGGGATATACTTGTCAATTTAGCGAAGATTTTGGCTATTGCAATCCCATGCGTTTTAGTCCTTATTCTGGCTATTAAAAAGATATACCAAAGCAGCAATACAAAACACAACAAAGATACAGTTCCGTTAAGGGTTTTTAAGTGGATTTCAAGTAAATTTTATCACCCTATAAAACGGCTCATTCACTCTTTTGTTGCGTTCTTAAAAGAGCACGGCTGGATATGGAAAATATGGCTGTTTTTGTGGGTAGTGCAACTCAACTTAGCAACGATTATTATAGGCTTTTTTGCGTTTTATTTCTATTTCGTTGTGTCTTTCAAATTGGAAACGCTCTACATACAAGTTTGTAAATTATTTATAGATTTGCAAGTAGCAGTCAAGACCATTCCCATAGCCGTTTGGTTTGTGGTAGGTTACGTTATGTTTGCAAAATGGCGTAAAAAGATTGCATTAGGTAGACTAAACCGTTTTGAAGCTCGTAATTGCGGGTTCATCAACGAACTACCGATAGTATCTATGAGCTGTGGCTCGATGGGAAAGAAAAAGACAACGTTAATTACGGATATGGCACTCTCGCAGGAAGTAATGTTCAGGCAAAAAGCGTTTGACTTATTACAGAAAAACGATATGAAGTTTCCTAACTTCCCGTGGATATGCTTTGAACAAGAACTAAAGGCTTGTATGGAGCATAAAACCGTGTATAATCTCGCCACGATAAAAGAGTGGATAAAGCTAAAAAGAAAGCGTTTTGACAAGCATCAGAACGAGCATTTGCAACTGTATGGATATGACTATAAAAAGTATGGAACGGAGTATTACGACGGGCTACAAGTATCGACATTATTCGACATATTGGAGCGTTATGCACTCTTGTATTTTATCTACGTCATAGAAAGCAGTTTAATCGTAGCGAATTATTCTATCCGAACGGATAATATGCTGCTGGATAGTGGCAATTTCCCTATGTGGTACACCAACTTTTTCCCCGAACAGTTAACTGACGGCAGACACGCTAAAATTTTGGATTTCGACACTTTAAGACTTGGTAAAAAGGTTATAGAAGAAAATCCGAACATAGGCAGTTTTGAGTTCGGCGTAGTGGTTATATCCGAAGTAGGTAAGGAGCGTGGCAACAATTTAGAGCTACGAGAAATGAAGAAAGGGACGGACGAAACAAACCAAAAGAATGACCTTTTCAATGCTTGGCTAAAAATGTGTAGGCACTCTGCAACCGTTGATAATTTTCCATTTATCAAGGTGTTTACGGACGAGCAAAGACCAGAATCGTGGGGTGCTGACGCCCGTGACCTTTGCGACGTAATACATATCGTTTCATCGGGTGAAACGAAACTTGCGATGCCGTTCTATACCATTGAAGATATGCTCTCTGAATGGGCGTTTAATGGGTTTATAGGGCTGTATTACGATTTCCGTTTTAGGCGAGGCGACAACACGCTATTAGTCCATATTTTGAAAGCTCTGACGTCTTTTATATGGCGTAGGAATATGCGTATTTACAATAAATACGGGTATTCGATTTTGCGTATAGAAAAAGAACGTGGCACGATGGACGGCAAGATAGAAAAGAAACGTTACTTTATTATGAGCCGAAAGATATATAGCCGCCGTTTTTCGACAGACTGTTTCAGCGACTATTTCAACGAGCTTGCGAAGAACACGAAAGTTGGTCTTGCGGATTACCGTGAGTATGCAACCGAAAAAGCCACCGTTGAAGAATTAAAACTACAAAACAGTTACTTTATCAATTCACTATACAAATAACGAGAAAAGGAGGACTGAATTATGTCATTTGGAGAATGTAAAGTATATAACGACGGTTCGCACTACATAGCAATACCGTATGTGCCTAACCCTCGAAAAAAGAAATGGAAACCACCGGAAGAAATGATAGTGGTTAAAGAAGAAGGCGTATCTGCGACTGAAATTATAGAAACGGATAACGCCGAAAACCCTATAGAAACGCACGAAATCATAGAAAATGAGGTCGTGCCTTTTGGCGAGCCTGAAAATACGGATAAGCCCCAAGACGTGTCTGTAAAAAAGGCTAAAAAGGAACGAAAAATGACTCGTAAAGAGTTATTTGAAGAACTGTATCAGAAGCATATAAACGTTAAAAAGTCTAAGCGAAAAGAAATCATTATAGAGCAAATGCTCCCGTATTTCAAAGACCGAGAAACCACGTATTTATATGTAACGGCGCAGTTTGAACGAAAGCAACGAAATATCATTTGTAGGCGTGTAAGAATGACGAGGAAAATTAACTTGGCAGAGTTCAATTATTTTTGCACGTTTACCTATGACGACAAAAAGCATACCGAAGATACCTTTAAGAATAAACTTAGAGGCTGTTTCAAGATGCTCTGTCACCGAAAGGGTTGGAAATATGCAGGCGTATGGGAAAGAGCTCCAGAGAGTAATAGGCTGCATTTTCACGGTCTGTTTTATATTCCTGACGGAACAATGCCCGGTGAACTGAAAGAGAAACGGGATTATAACACGAAGAAACACCGAATGCAGACAACGTATCAAAATACTTATTTCAACGATAGATTTGGTAGATCTGACTTTGAAGAAGTGGATAGTAAAGCTATGCTTGGTGAATCCATTGCATATCTAACAAAGTATATGGAAAAAACAGGTGAAAAAATTGTGTATTCCAAAGGGCTACCACAATACTTCATATCTGACATTATGGACGAAGATATAGTCTGTACAATCGGGCAGGAGGATAAGAAACTTCTATTATTTGATGACTTTACGTGTTGGGACGAAGGTTGTTACATTGGGCCAGTCAGCCCTGAGGTGATACAACAAATGCGGAAAGCCAACTAAAAAGATAGTAGAAAAAGGTAGAAACGGTATTAAAAATGAAAAATCCAGCACGACGGTATTCGGCGAAAGATTTGGCAAGCGGCTCAGCGCCAAACTTCGCCTCCGTCTGTGCTTTCATTTTCCGTTTGTTTGATTGCTTTCTTTTTCGTGGCGTGTGCTTGTCGTGGCGGAGCGAAGCGACGCCACTTGTATCAAGACAAGCACATGCCACGGTTGCAATTAGTTAATTTTCCAAATTTTTTATTTATGATTTTTGAGATTAAAAATGAAAATAATTTTATTATTGATAATGGTAAGACCTTGATTTTATTTCATAAAAGTGGTATAATAGTTGCATAATCTTGAAAATGAGGTTTGTAGATATGGAGTTTAAGGATAAAGTTAAATTTGTGAGAGAAAAGCTCTGTTTGAGTCAGCAAGATTTAGCAAAGGCAACAGGTAT
>JAFVSF010000190.1 GCA_017503885.1 Clostridia bacterium | reverse complement strand
TTTGTTTGGTTGCTACAACAGTTTCAGTTGACTCATACGGACCAATAAGTGATAATGCTGGTGGTATTGCAGAAATGAGTGGTCTTGATAAAGACGTTAGAAGTATTACAGATAAGCTTGATAGCGTAGGTAACACTACTGCTGCAATCGGTAAAGGCTTTGCAATCGGCTCAGCAGCACTTGCAACTGTTTCAATGATGAGTAGTTATCTCTATTCTTTCATGAGCACACTCACTCTTAACATTATATCTAAAGAAGTTCTTGTAGGTGCACTTATCGGTGGCGCTCTTCCATTTCTCTTTAGTGGTATGCTTATCAACTCAGTTGCTAAAGCCGCAAGAAAGATGGTAGTAGAAGTTAGAAGACAATTCAAGGAAAAACCGGGTATTTTAGAAGGGACAGAACGTCCTGACTATAAGAGATGTATTACAATTTCTTCTCAAGGTGCATTAAAAGAGATGATTCTTCCTGCGCTTGTAGCAATTGCATTCCCAGTTGTTTGCGGTGTTGTTTTTGGTCCATATTTCGTAGGTGGCTTACTTATCGGTGCAACTATTAGCGCTATAATGCTTGCAATCTTTACAGGTAACGCAGGTGGTGCTTGGGATAACGCTAAGAAGTATATCGAAGTTGGTGGAATTGAAGGTGCAGCAAAGGGAACGCCTGCGCACGATGCGTCAATCGTTGGTGATACCGTTGGTGACCCATTAAAAGATACCGTAGGTCCATCACTCGATATTTTAATTAAGATAATGAGCACTATTGCGCTTGTTTGCGTAGCAATCTTT
Source organism: Clostridia bacterium (assembly GCA_017503885.1). GTDB lineage: Bacteria > Bacillota > Clostridia > Christensenellales > Borkfalkiaceae > UBA10281. The sequence continues at coordinate 13,872 of JAFVSF010000190.1, read as the reverse complement.
ATTGGTCTTATCTAATTAAAAGCAAATAATAATTAAAGTGTGGGTTTTCCACACTTTTTTTATTTAAAATAATTGCAAAAACAATTAAAAAGTGTTACAATATCATAGGAAAAAATATAAAAGAAATAATTTTATTATTTCAATGAGATTTTATAATGAGAAAAGCAATAATTGCAGGTAACTGGAAAATGAATAAAACCATGGCTGAAACAAAGGCTATGGCTGCTTGCGAAGGCGCAACTACTATTATCGGTGGTGGCGACTCTGCCGCTGCAGTTGCTCAACTTGGCTATGCAGACAAGATGACTCACATTTCTACTGGTGGCGGTGCATCTCTCGAACTTTTCGAAGGAAAGAAACTCCCTGGTATCGAATGTCTTAACGACCTCTAAGATTTAAAAGATTAAGTGCAGGGCAGTTCGCCCTGCACCTTTAAATATTTGGGTGAATTATCCTTATTAAAACATTGCGTTTGAGGTAATGATGAAAACATTAAAATTTGATTTAAAACGTAATAAAAAGAAAATTTTTATAACCGCCATAGCAGTTTTGCTTGTTGTGACGTTTATTTTAACCGTATGTGTTTTTGCTCCACTAATTAGAAGACCTAAATACGTAGAAGGTAATATCTTTGATAAAAAAGTACAAAAAGTCCTTTTAAACGACTGGTTTGAAAAGCCTGATGGCGTTTTAAACCAGTCGCATTCTTCAAGGTATTACAAAGACGGCAAACAGTCGAGTTACGTCTACGTGTTTTACACTCAAAACCCACTTGGGGAAAACTACGTAAACGAGGTTAAACAAAGTTTATTACAAAAGCAAGGAACTGATTTAATTATAGGCGAAGTAGATCATTCCCCACTAGATTGGTATTTTACAAGGGGGATAGGAAAAACTTTAACCAATGATGAATGCGTTGAATATACTGCTTATTATACCAATCTTTTGCAGAGGCGATTTTTAGAAGGTTTTTTTCTTCCCGAATTAACCTTATGCGCTATGTATCTTAGGAGATTTACTGTTACTTCTTACCTTACGGCAAATAGTGACGGTTTGTATGAAACGGTTGTTGTTTTTAGTGCTAATACACATGAAAAGATAAAGTTGTTGTATTCAAAAAAAGATAAAAAAACGATAAGAAAGTTTACAAAACTAGTGTAAACCAATTAAAAGCTTGCAAAAGCATTTATTTTGCAAGCTTTTTTATATAAAATAATTGCAAAATTTATAAAAAAGTGATAGAATAATATATGGAAAAAATATAAAAGAAATAATTTTATTATTTCAAGGAGATTTTATAATGAGAAAAGCAATAATTGCAGGTAACTGGAAAATGAATAAAACCATGGCTGAAACAAAGGCTATGATTACTGAACTCGCTCCACTTGTAAAGGATGCTGATTGCGACGTAGTTCTTTGCGTTCCTTTCACAAACTTACAAACTGCTAAAAAGGCAGCAAAGGGCACAAACATTAAAATCGGTGCAGAAAACGTTCACTGGGCAGAGTCTGGTGCTTTTACTGGCGAAATATCTGCAAATATGCTTAAAGAACTTAAAGTTGATTACGTTATTATCGGTCATAGCGAAAGAAGACAATACTTTGGCGAAACTGATGAAACTGTAAACAAGAGAACTCAAGCCGCTTTAAATGCTAAAATTAAACCTATCGTTTGCGTAGGCGAAACTGAGGCTGAAAGAGAAGCAGGTCTTACTGAAAAAGTTCTTGAAAAACAAATCGTTGAAGGTCTTAAAGGCTTTAAGGCTAAAGATTTTGAAAAAATCGTTATCGCTTACGAGCCAGTTTGGGCTATCGGTACTGGCAAGACTGCAACTGCTACCGACGCTAACAACACAATCGGCTATATTAGACACCTTCTTGCTAAGAAATTCCACAGAAGTATCGCTGAAAAGACAAGAATTCAATACGGTGGTTCAATGAACGTTAAAAACTGTAAAGAACTTATGGCAGAAGAAGAAATCGACGGTGGTCTTATCGGTGGTGCATCATTAAAGGCTCAAGATTTCTCAGTTATCGTAAACTATAACAAATAATTTAAGTTAAAACATTAGGGGGCGATTTTGTCGCCCCTAAAATACGTAATAGGGGCAATTCCCAAAGGAGCAAAAATGAAAACTAGACCAGTATGTCTTTTTATTATGGACGGTTACGCTTTTGGCGAAAAAGATAAAGGCAATGCAATCGAAATTGCAAACGTTGGCGTTATCAATTCACTTATGGCTAAATACCCATCAACAACTATCGGTGCAAGTGGACTTTCAGTAGGTCTTCCTGACGGCCAAATGGGTAACAGCGAAGTAGGTCACCTCAATATGGGTGCAGGTAGAATAGTTTACCAAGATTTAACTAGAATAACTAAGGCTATCGAAGACGGCGATTTCTTTGAAAACGCAGGTCTTATCGAGGCTATGGATAGTGCAAAAGCAAACGGCAAAAAACTTCACCTTTACGGTCTTTTATCTTCTGGTGGCGTACACTCTCATAATACTCATCTTTATGCACTACTGGAAATGGCTAAAAAGAGAGGTCTTAGCGAAGTTTTCGTTCACTGCTTTATGGACGGACGTGACGTTCCACCATCTAGTGGTATAGATTTCGTTAAAGAACTTGAATTAAAAATTCAAGAAATCGGTTGTGGTAAGATTGCTACCGTTGGTGGTAGATATTACGTAATGGATAGAGACAACCGTTGGGAAAGAGTTGAAAAGGCATACGACTCATTAACTATCGGTAACGGTGTAACTGCAAATAGTGGGGTTGAGGCCATTGAACAAAGTTATGCAAAAGGCGAAACCGACGAGTTTATTCTTCCTACCAACGTTATAGAAAACGGCAAGGCAGTAGGTCTTATCGAAAAAGGCGATTCAGTTATTTTCTTCAACTTCCGTCCTGACAGAGCAAGAGAAATCACTAGAGCGTTTACAGAAGAGAGTTTTGACGGTTTTGAGAGAAAAACTGGCTATTTAGGTCTTAACTACATCGGTTTTACCAAATATGACGAAACTTTCAAAAACGCTAAAATTGCTTTTGGCAAGCAAGAAATGAACAATACTTTAGGTAAATTCTTATCTGATAAGGGTTACACTCAACTTCGTATTGCCGAAACTGAAAAGTACGCTCACGTAACGTTCTTCTTTAACGGTGGTGTAGAAGCCCCAGAAAAGAACGAATTTAGAGATTTAATTCCATCTCCAAAGGTTGCAACCTACGACTTAAAGCCAGAAATGAGTGCTTTAGAAGTAACAGAAAAGGTTTTAGAAGAAATTGCAAGTGATAAATTCGACGTTATTATCTTAAACTATGCAAACTGCGATATGGTAGGACATACTGGTGTAATCGATGCAGCAGTTATAGCAGTTAAAACGGTTGAAACTTGCATTGGTAAAATTACCGACGCAGTTCTTGCAAAGGGTGGTAGTTGCATTATAACGGCAGACCACGGAAATGCAGATAAAATGGTAGACGTAGACGGATCACCATTTACTGCACATACAACTAATATCGTACCTTTCATCTTGGTTAGTGAAGAGTTTAAGTCTGTTAAACTTCGTGACGGCGGTGTTCTTGCAGACGTAGCACCTACACTTTTAGAGGTTATGGGTGAAAAACAACCTGTTGAAATGACTGGTAAGTCGTTAATAATCAAATAAAAGCAAAATTTAAGTTGAAAAGCATATAAAAACACTTGCTAAACTTAAAAGTTTATGTTAAAATATCTATTGCTTGATTATAAAAATAAATTGGAGATATACTTATGTTAAATCTTTTATACGGTTGGAAATTAATGTCATTAGTTTGCATTCCAAGTCTTATTATATCTGCACTTTGCGCAGTATTTATTATTGTTGTAATAATGCTTCAACAAAGCAATTCAAGTGGTGTTAGTGCACTTGGTGGACAACAAGATACCTTCTATAGCAAGAATAAAGGTAAAACTTTAGAAAGTAAGCTTCGTAAACTTACCGTCGTTGCAGTAGCAGTTATGGCTGTGTTTATGATTTTATTCTGCGTAATGGTATTCCACGTTAAATAATAAATACAATATTCCCAAAAGGGTAAAAAGAAAAACGCGCACTATATTCACGGCAAAGTGAAAGTAGTGCGTTTTTATTTTAAAAGATAATATGCGATGCAATAATTCGTTTACTCAAGCCTTTTACGAATAAGGTTATCTAGGGCAAAAGACCTTTGTGCCTTGATTTGCTTGTATCTAAAAATTTTAAGAATTGCTTGTTAAGGCTAAAATATAATATTACATTGTAAATTAAATAGAAATATATATGGATTTATACTCACTAATTAAAGAAAATTTCATATCAGGCGAGTGGAAAAAAGTTTCTCTTAAAAAAGTTTACTCGCTTTTAGAGGCTAAAAAACCGTATGAGCAGAAAGCCGTGCTAAAAATTTTAAACGCACTTGAAAATGATGGCGAGATAGTATTTTTAGATGGATTTTTTATTGCTACTAAGCAGGCCGATTTAATAAAAGGCGTTTTGCGTGGTAACGAAAAAGGCTTTGCTTTTCTAGTGCCAGAAAGTGGTGGTAGCGATTATTTTATACCAAATCGCAATCTAAACGGCGCGTTGCATCAAGATCTTGTTTTGGCGAGAAAGGTTGAAAAATCTTTAAAAGGTAGCAATGACGAGGCTGAAGTCGTACGCATTTTAAATCGTGGCGTAACCAAATTGAGTGGAACGTTTTTTGTTGACCGAGGTAGATACGTTGTTCGCCCAGATGATAAAAACTTTTTTGAAGACGTTTATATAGATAAGGGCAAAGAAAAGGGGGCAAGGACTGGCGATAAGGTATTAGTCAAAATCGCTGGGTATTTTAAGGGCTATAGCCCAGATGGCGAAGTTGTAGAAGTTTTAGGTAAACGCTATGAACTTTTTGCAGAAGAAAATTCTATAATCAAAGGCAGTGGCTTTGAAGAAGGTTTTAATAAAAAGGTACTATTAGAAGTTGCTAAAATTCCACAAGAAGTTGCTGATAATCAACTTATAGGCAGGCTTAATTTAACTGATAGGCTTATTATTACAATCGATGGCGAAGATTCTAGGGACTTTGACGATGCAGTAGAGGTTGAACTTTTAGATAATGGGAATTACCGATTGGGCGTTCACATTGCAGACGTTTCTGAATACGTAAGACGAGGAACGGCTTTAGATGAAGAGGCGTTTAATCGTTCGACTAGCGTTTATTTTCCAGACAGAGTTTTGCCAATGCTCCCACGTGAACTTTCCAATGGTATATGTTCTTTAAATGAAGGAGTGACAAGGCTTACTCTTTCTTGCATAATGGAAATAGATAAAAGTGGAGAAGTTGTTGATAGACAAATTGTAAAGTCTGCAATAAAGTCAAAACGCCGTATGACGTATAATCAAGTTGAGGCGATAATAAATGGAGATGAAGAACTTTCTACAAAATTTGCTAGAGAAAAACCAATGCTTCTACGCATGGCAGACCTTCAGTCAATCTTAACTAAAAAAAGAGATGAAAGAGGTAGTATTGATTTAGACGTTAAAGAGGCACATATAACTTATCAAAACGGACAAATTGAAATAGGGCAACGTGAGGCAAAAAGAGCGTATAAAATAATTGAAGAATTTATGGTGCTTGCAAACGAATGCGTTGCAGAATTTGCTTTTTATCAAGAGTTGCCTATATTATATAGAACTCACGAAAAGCCAAGCGTTGAAAAGGCAACGACGTTTATTGAATTTTTAAAGGTTTTAGGTATAAACGTTAGATGGCGAGCAGAGAGCGTTCGCCCTAGCGATTTTTCATCAGTGTTAGATAGAATTAAGGGTAAACCGTATTATTCGCTAGTAAACAAAGTTATGCTTCGTTCTATGCAAAAAGCAAGTTATTATCCTGAAAATTTAGGTCACTTTGGGCTTTCAAGTAATTGTTATTGCCACTTTACCTCACCTATTAGAAGATACCCAGACCTTATTGTTCACAGGGTTATAAAATATGCTTTAGACGGAGAAATTGGTGCGATAAACGACTTATACGGCGACTTTATATACAATTCAGCCACTCAAACATCTGAAAAAGAGAAAAAGGCAGACGAGGTTGAAAGAGCAGTTGACGATCTATATAAGGCAAAATATATGGAAGACTTTATAGGTCAAGAGTTTGATGCAGTAATTAGTGGTGTGACTTCCTTTGGTGTTTTTTGTGAGTTAGAAAACACAGTGGAAGGCTTTACCCCTATTGAGTGTTTGCCAAGAGCCAATTATACGTTTGACAAAAACACGTTTACGCTGTCTTCCCCTAAACACACTTTTAAACTTGGTGAAAAAGTTAGAATAGGCGTTATGGGTGTTGATCTTTCTTCTAGGCGTACAGAATTTATAATATTATATAAATATAAAGTTAAATAAAATCCTTGAAAAAAAATAGAGAATACAGTATAATGTTGTTATGAAAGTTATAACCGAAAATAGAGAGGCAAAATTTGAATACTTTATAGAAGACAGTTATGAGGCTGGCATTCAACTTGATGGTGGCGAAGTAAAGTCAATAAGGGCAGGTAACGTCAATTTAAAAGATGCGTACTGCTCGATTTATAATGCCGAATTATTGGTTAAAGGTATGCACGTTGCAGTTTACGATAAAGCAGGTGCGTATAATGTTAAAGACAGTCGTAGAGAGAGGAGACTTCTCCTCCATAAAAGTGAGATTAACAGACTTATAGGCAAGGTAAATGAAAAAGGTTATACTTTAGTTCCCTTAAAATTATATTTTAAAGGCTCACTTATCAAAATGGAGGTAGGGCTTTGTAAGGGTAAACATACGTATGATAAAAAGCAGTCTTTAAAGGAAAGAGATTTAAAACGCTCTTTAGAGCGAGATATAAAGAATTTTGGGTAAAATATGAGTGTTTCTAAAAATACGAAAAGCAAATTTGAAGAAAATTTAATTAAAGCAAAAAAATGGTTTAGCGAAAAATGTTTGCCTATTATTAACAAAGTGTATCCCATTTTTGCGTTTTTGTTTTCATTGATTTTATTTGCTATTATTTTTAAACTTAATAAGATATTTCCATACGGAAATTTGACGGTATCTTGGTGTGATATGACACAGCAGACCATACCTCTTCTTTGCGATTTTAAAGACGTTTTAAGTGGTAAAAGTAGTTTGTGGCTATCAATGGAAAATGCAGGAGGAATGAATTTCTTCGGCGTATATTTTTTCAATCTTTCAAGTCCGTTCACTTACATAATTGCTTTTTTTGACAAGTCTCAAATTTCACTTGCAGTAAACTTGATGGTTGCGTTAAAACTTTCACTTGCATCTGCAACTATGGCGTATTGGCTTAAAAAAGAAGTAGAGGGAATAAACCCTATTGTAAGTATCTCACTTGGTATTTTGTATGGTTTTTCAGGCTGGGCAATGATGTATTACCAAATATTATCTTGGCTTGACACACTCTACGTTTTTCCACTGCTTTTATATGGTTTAAAAAATTTAACTGAAGGCAAATCTCCAATAGTTTATATTTTAAGTTTGTTTGCATGCCTTCTTTTCCATTTCTATTTAAGTTGGATAGTAGTCGTTTTCGTTTGTTTGTACGCATGTTCACACGTTATTTTGAAAAAAGATAAAAGCGACACTTTTGCAAAGAATTTTATATTAAGTTCAATAATTAGTGCACTGTTAAGTGCTTTAATTATAATCCCAGCGTTTATTCAATACACCAAATCAATGAGAGTGTCAAATATCTTCGACACCTTAAAAAACAGCAACTTTATACCAAGAGTGGACACATCTTATCCAACGTTTTTCTGTATGTTGCCGTTTTTACCTTTCATTATTCAAGCAGTACGAAATAAAAAATTTGACAAATACGAGATTTTATTGCTTTTGACTTTTATTCCAATAATGGTAGAACCTATCGCAAAGGCTTGGCAAACTTACAATTATATGAGTTTCCCAACTAGATATGGCTTTACAACTATTGCCGTAGCAATTACCGTATGTGCAAGAGGTATTACGAAAGTTTGTGAAAGCAAAGAAAACGATAAAGTAAACCAATGGGTAAAAGTTGGCGTTTCGGCTCTTGCAATTTTCTTGGTGTTTATATTCGGTTGGTATTCAAACGAATATTTTGTAAAAAACAAAGACGTAATAACAAAATACTCAAAATCTCTTTGGGGAAATAGCGATTCATTTAATTCGCTGTTTAGTTATTATGCCATAGCATTGGTGCTAATTACGACAATATTTTTTGCTCTTAAATATAAAGTGCTTTATAAAGGTGCATTTTGTGTTATAATTGCTTTATCGTGTTGTATAGAGGCTGGTTTTTCGGCAAACGTTTACATGGTTGCACCTTCAAACGAGAACGTAAACTTTAATAAAGCAATAGATTTAGACGGGCTTATAGAAGACGACGAGTTTTATAGGCTTAAGTTAAGTAGAAAAATCTTTGAAGTTAATTTAGTAGGTGCAATGGGGTATAATAGCCTTTCGCACTACACGTCGCTAACGAGAGAAAGTTATATGATGACCATGAAAGAACTTGGCTATTCATCTTATTGGATGGAGGTTGGTTCAAATGGTGGTACTATATTTACAGACGCACTTGTTAGACACAAATACGTTGTTCATTCTGGTAAGAATAACGGCGTTTATAAAACGGATAACTATTACGTAACTAAAAACGACCTTTTATTTCCAACGGCTTTTGTTGTTCCAAAAGACGGTAATAACGAGGGTAACGTAGAACTTGAAAGGTGGCAAATTCAAAACGAACTTTTTAAGAGATTGACGGGAAAAGGCGATATATACGAAGAGTACGCATACACAAAACTTTCTGGTTTAGTAGATTGTAGTAATCGTGATGATGCAAAAGCCAAAACGGACTTGCGAAAGGCTAAAAACGCAACGTCAATGCAAGTAATTTACGAGATACCAGTTACGGGAACAAAGGTTTTGTATTTCGATTGCTTTGACGTTTATTCTAACTCTTTAAAAGAACATACTTATGAAAACGTTTCTACGATAGTTGCAAAGGATGCAAATAAAAGGTATTCGCATTCAACCTATCCAAAACAAAGCAATAACGGTGTTTTAGAGTTGGGAACGTTTAAAGATACCACTGTAACGGTTACAGTAACCTTAAACGGCTCTACGTATGCAAAATCGTTTGGAGTTTTCTCTGTCGACGTTGAGAAATTGTCTCAAGCCGTAAACGAGGTTAACGGAGGTGACTTTACTGTCAAAAAAGACAAGTTAAGTGGCACTGTTACTGCAAGAAGTGGAGACGCTTTATTTACAAGTTTTGCCTATGACGAGGGATATAGAATTAAAATCAATGGTAAAAAGGCAAAGACGTTTTCCTTAAACGGCTTTTTGGCAATCGAACTTCAAGAAGGGGTAAACAACGTAACGATGGGATTTATTCCAAGTGGTTTAGCTTTTGCAATCGTAGTATTTTTATTGGGCGTTTTAGCGCTAGTTGCGTTTGTTAAATTTAATAAGCAAGTGCAAGAATTTAAAACGTTAGATCTTGCTTGCAACTATGCAGTGTTTGCTCTTGGTGCTTTCGTGTTTATGGCAATTTACTTAATGCCAGTTGTTGTTAATTTTATTGGATATTTATTATAAGGGAGATAAACAATGTTAAAGAGATTATTGTCTATTGTAATTTCAGTTGGGATATTGTCGTTTACTGCGTCGTGTACCAAGCCAAGTGATAAAAAAGAAAACGACATATCAAAATTTAAAAACGTCATAGTTTTAATTGGCGATGGAATGGGACCTCAGCAAATAAGGGCAGGCGAAATTTACAAGCAAGAAAAACTATATATGCAAACTATTGCACAGTCCACTAAGGTAGATACAAACTCTTATTATGGTGATACAACCGACTCTGCGGCGGCGGCAACAGCACTTTCTTCTGGTTTCCTTACTGAAAATGGAATGGTTGGGTTAAAACCAGATGGGCAAGAGACAAAAACGTTGGTAGATATTGCTAGTGAGTTAGGTAAAAGAACTGGCGTTATTACAACCGAAGAACTTTACGGAGCAACTCCTATGGGCTTTTCGGCACACGCAACCAATAGAAATGAGCACCTAATTCTTTTAGAAAGTGCTGCGTCGACTAGTAACGTAAACTTATTCGCATCATACAAATTACCTAAAAACAAAGAATATCTGTTAGATTATTTTACAAATAACGGTTACGAAATGATTACAAATCCAGAAATTCTTTCGGATTGTACGTCAGAAAAAGTACTCGGTCAATTTAATATCGTTGCTGGTGCAGATTCTATGACGATAGATGAAATAGCCCTTTCTTTAGACGGGCTTGTAAGCGAGGCGTTAGAGTATCTTACTAAAGATGAAGACGGGTTCTTCCTTATGGTAGAAGGCGCTCATATCGACCACGGTGGGCATAACAATGATATTCAATATATGCTCAACGAACTTTTAGCCTTTGACGATGCCGTTAAGTACGTTGTAGAATGGGCAAAAAAGCGTGACGATACGTTGGTTTTAGTTACAGCAGACCACGAGACAGGTGGATTGTGGGTTAATGAAGACCTAGAGTATGGTAAATTATTTGAATACGACCAAGAATTAAATAGATTTATTAACTTCGCATGGCTTTCAAAAGGTCATACTTCTACTCCAGTTTGGTTGTTTGCTTATGGCGACGAAATAGATTTTTTAAAATATTCAACTTTCAATGATGCGTCGTTGATGAAAAATGTCGACGTCTTTAAGATTGCTCAAACATATATAACGGCAAATGAACAAAAAAAATGATTAAAAATAAATACAATTAATAAAAAAGGGGAAGAACATCTTCCCTACAATGGGGGTGCACCGGATTCGACTGGATAGAAAGGGGAGAGTATAAGCATACCGCAGGTATCGACTGCGTTAAAACGATAACTTAAATTTAAATGCAAATAACAATTTTGCTTACGCTGCTTAATTAATTTCAGCGTTGTCGGGTATAGAATTTCCGCTGTTTTATATTTCGGCATCATTTTAGGCGGAGAACGTTTACAATGGTCGTATTGTGCTATGGTAGATGAATTTTAGCAATATGCGGTAGAAATAGCCGGTTTGCAGGCAGTTTTTACTTAAGTTTAAGAGCAAACTAAGTATGTAGAAGGCTTTTCGATTTTTATGCAAGACAGGAGTTCAACTCTCCTCACCTCCACCAAAAAATACTGCAGAAAAGGATACATTTTCTGCAGTATTTTTTTATCCAAGTCGCAGACTTGGTATATCATCACCGCACGAAGTGTGGTGGATATCATCAGCCCTTCGGGCTGTATATCATCACGCATCAGCGTGTATCTTTCTGCGACTTGATGATATACAAAACTTCGTTTTGATGATATGCAATTTCTGCGAAATTGATGATATACAAGGCTCACGCCTTGATTTTAATGTTAGAATGTGGTATAATACACTTAAAGAGGTGATATTATGTCAAAGAACTATTTATTGATATATTCCGAACAGCTTGCGACCGATATTGAATTGATGTGTCAAAGCATTAAGGTGCCGCCAAACACACTTTTTCAAATTCGAAAAAGTTCAAGCAGTGTTTATGCCAATATTCGTGAGGCAAACTACGGTCAAAGCAAAGCAGACATGCTTTCAAAATTTGAAATAGCACTCAAAGAATGTAGCGAAACAGAAGGCTGGTTGCAGCTACTGTTTAATACAAATGGCATTGATGAAGATGCATACAAGAAGCATCGTAATCTTTGCGGAAGAATCAGACGAATGTTGATTTCGAGTTGCAAAACATTAAAAGAACAAAAATAATTTATTAAAGAGTCTATCTTTCCGAGGCATTTGCGCCTTCGGTGGATGGGCTTTTTTCCTTCCGCTAAAAATATGGGAGTTCGTTAAATTCATGGTATTTCGTTAAATTTTAATCCGTTTTTAGTTTTATGCTGATTTTATATTGATTTTTCTACTAAACTGTGGTACAATGATAGTGCTACACAATTATAATATTTCTAGACGGCCTAAGCTAGGTAAAAGCGTAGGCTTTGCTTGTCATATCCGTCTAGATGTGAAATTGTGTAGCAACAATGAGCGAAACTGCGTTTTTCGGTGCGTGGTTTCGGCTACGCACTTTTTTACATTTTACAACAAGGAGAACTAAAAAATGAAAAGATTTTTTTGCTTTGCAATTCTTGCAATCTTAACAGTATGCTCTTTTGCGTCGTGCAACAAGGACGGCACTAATCATAATGTAGATACAAATATTAATAACAATTCGCAAATAGATGAAAGACAAATTTTAAATGAAGGTAAAGCAGGCGAAAGTATTACTTGGACATATTTTAATGATAATACATTGGTGTTTGCTGGAAGTGGTACAATGTTTGAATATTATGATTCAACATCGTACTCTTTATCTTATCCTTCAATGGAAATGCCTTGGTATGAATACTCCAAAATTGCCAAAGAAATTTTCATTTCAGATGGTATTACTTCTATATCGAATTTTGCGTTTTTTGGCACTAGGGGAATTACTACCATTAATCTTCCTGAAAGTATTACTTATATTGGAGCTTGCGCATTTGAATATTCTTCAATTGAAGAAATTACGCTACCTAAAAATCTTAATACCATTGAAGAGTATCTTTTTTATCATTGTCATAATTTGAAAAAGGTAACGGCACATGATAATTTACAAGAAGTTAAAAATGGAGCTTTTGATGATTGCCCTAATCTAATACTTACTGAATACGATAATGCATATTATTGGGGGCCTCAGTCAAATCCATTTTTGGCACTAATAAAAGCTAAAAGTACAGAGATAAGCAGCTGCAAAATCAATGATAAAACGAAAATTATTTATTCAAGTGCTTTTTTGAATTGTAAGAGTCTTTCAAGAATAATTCTTCATGAAAATATTCAATACATAGGTAAAGATTCTTTTTATCGTTCGGGATTGACTAAGATATCCATCCCTAATAAAGTGGAATATATTGAGTATGGAGCTTTTCGTTATTGTTATCAGTTAAAAGAAGTCATTCTAGGAAAATCGGTAAACCGAATAGGTGCTACTGCGTTTGATGGATGTGACGCCCTTGTAGATGTATATGTTTATGGGGATGAAGAAAATTGGAATAATATCATCTTTGAAAAATCTTCTGACGGATATGGTCATTACAACTATGATTTGATTAATGCCAATCGACATTATTACAGTTATTAAGTTCATGCAAGATAGTCTGCAGACCATAAATTTGCACCCATTTGTTAAAATTGAACCCATTTTTTTGCAAAAAGAAAACCCATTTTGCAAAATGAACCTATTAGGATTTTGTATCCTATTCACCAATTACTCACAATAAAAAAAGATAGGCAAGGACCTATCTTTTTTTATTGGTAAGAAGAACAATGGGGAGAGTTGAACTAAAAACGACGGCAAAGCCGAAAAAACTAAAATGTATAATTCACTAGCAAATTTAAAAGGCAAAAATCATTAAAATTGCTTTATTAATCTAAATTTTTAATTAGTTATTGACAGTAAGAACTAAAAAATGATATACTCAAATTGATAAATTTTTCAACTCTTTAAGGAGATAATTATGCAAAGAAAAAAAGCGTTTATGATAGGCAATGCACACCTTGATCCAGCGTGGGTTTGGTCGTGGCAAGAAGGTAGTTGCGAAACAAAGGCAACTATTCGTTCTGCACTTGATAGAATGAGAGAATTTCCCGATTTTAAGTTCGTTTGTTCTTCTGCATCTGTATATCAATGGGTGCAAGATTTTGATGCTGATATGTTTGAAGAACTTAAAACTCGTGTTAAAGAAGGTCGCTTTATTATAGTTGGTGGCTGGAACGTTCAACC
>JAFVSF010000189.1 GCA_017503885.1 Clostridia bacterium | reverse complement strand
TATTTCACCAGCAATAACATCTGCAGACTTACCAGTGTTTAATATACTATGAAATTCATTAAACAGTTCTTTTAATTTATCTTTTAAACTTACCTTGTTCTTTGATGGATAAATTTTATGATAAAGATATTCAAAAGCCATAACTTGCTCAATAAAACGTTGTGGAGAAAATGTATTCTCATAGTTAGTTAAATGTCCTAATGGGATGCTATTAATGATTTTATTATTTGGATTTGAACCTATATTGGTAAGTATTTTAGAGGAATATTTAACAACATCATATTTTTGAAAAAGTATATCACAGTCACCACACGGTTTACTCGAAATATTATTATAATAAAACCATCCTATAGGAAAATCCTTTTTAACAAGGACTATTTTTTCAAATGGAGCATAAGAACTATTTATTAAAAACTTTGAAAAACGCTCTAATAAAATAGCCAATCTATAGCATTCACGGATGTCGCCTTTTTTAAGCTGAACTGAAGAAATTCCCCACGCAGAAAAATCTTCTAGTAATCCTAATTTAGTATTTTGCCCGATTTTGTAAGTTAGGTTATAATTGGTGGTTTCAAGAATAAAAGGAATATTATATACTTCATGTTCTTCGTTAGATAAATTTACACCTGCTCTGGATAAATCTATGTAGTTATATTTATACTTAAATATACTATCAAGCGACCTTGATTGAAAATTTATAGCATCAAAACCAGAATCTTTACGTAGTCTTTCTAAAATAAAACATTTAACATAGCAGGTTGCCCCCATAGACCTGTCGATTAATAAAGTTATATTTTCTGGAGTTGTCCCCATTCTAAAATATTGTCCAGTAAGCACATAGTCGTTTTTAAAGTTGTACTCTTTAAAAAAACTTTCAATCATCTCGTTGTCAGAAAATAATTCTAATTTATATTCTTCTAAAACAAACGGAAGTTTGCCGTCTTTATAGTTTATAAAACCTTTTATAGTCATTATCGTTAGCTCCTTTTTGAAGCAATTCTTTGATTAATTATTTTGTAAAATTACCCATAGTTAAAAAGGCAAATCGTTAACTTCTATATTTTCATTTTCTTCTAGATAGAAGTTTTTTATTCTTTCCAACAAATGGTCGTAAGTTAAAATAGTAATTTGATTTAATGATGAATTCAATATTCTGTATGCTTTTCTTTGTAGTTCATTCCATAAATTAGAACGTCCAAAAACTAATAAACACCTGGGTTTTATAACTTTTTTATTGTTTACTCTTTCTAAAAAATCTATTGAATTAGATTGCCTTTCTATTTCATATATGTAGTTTTGACATTGGACTATTGCCTTTGTAAGTGCAGAAGAGGGAATGTAATTGTTATGGTCTAATGTATCCTGCCAAAAATTATCTACATTAGGCTTTTTAATTTCTACAATATCAACAAAGCCATCAAAGGCTTCCATTAGATAATCCGCAATGTTATCAACATTAATATGTCGTTCGTCGATAATTTGCAGGTATTCCGAACCTAACACCCATTTGTTTTTAGAAAACCATTCTTGCCAAAAAGATTCCGACCTGTTTTGTGATAAATTTTCTTCAAAATCCTTAATAGCTTTTTTACGTTTGATAGTATTTACTGCTGTTTGAATATTATCAGTTAATAATCCACTTTCAATTAAGTCTAACGCCTGTCTTTCGTCGGGTATGTTTAATTTTTGTATTTGTTTTAATATAGGTAAAGCAGAACTTTGTTGAATTTCTAGATACTTTCCTTCGCCTAATTTTAATGGACCATAATTAGCTTCTAAATATTCTATTAGTTTGCAAAATTCTTCATTATCTAATGTTAATTCACTTTTTGGCTCGCTTACCTCAGGGATTTTACTATTCTTTTTATACCTTCCAATTTTTAATGTGAAGTCTTGTACTCCAGGAGTGTTGTGAATAACTTTGCCAAATATTGCTTCCGAATATGCTCTTGGTCCAGATTTCAATGTTATGGAATCAACATATTCTATTTTCCCATTTTTTGCTTTATTAACTTCTTTCATGGTTCCTCGTTAAAATAAATTAGTTTGTTGTATTATACCATAATTATAAAAATTTTTCAAGATAATAGGCTCTTGCATCTTTACATTTTTTATAAAAAATGTTATAATAGTTTCAATATTAAGGAGAGTCGTATTATGAGCTTTGCAGAAAAGGTAAAATTTGTTCGTACTGAACTAAAAATATCGCAAGAAGATTTAGCGAGAGAACTCGGTGTTAGCTTTGCTACAATCAATAGATGGGAAAACGGCAGTTATAATCCAAGCCGTTTAGCAAAAAAGGCATTTGAAGATTTTTGTGAAAAACGAACTATTAACTTTTCGGAGGAGAATAACTAATGAATTATATCGGTTCTAAATATTCTTTAATAGATTTTTTGGAAGCATCTATAGATAAAACGTTAAAACTTTGCAATGAAACTAGAAAACCGTCTGAAATGGTTTTTGCTGATTTGTTCGCAGGGACAGGCGTTGTTAGTGGCTCTTTTAAGAAGCAAGGCTATTCTATTATCGCTAACGATATCCAATATTACAGTTACGTTATCACCAAACACATGATTGAGAATAACGGCAACCTTGACAAAGAACGTTGCAATCAACTTATTGCAGAACTTAATTCTTTAGACGGTGTGAAAGGTTTCATATATAAGAACTACTCTTATGAAGGCACAGAAGGGCAAGAATATAGAAGATTGTATTTCTCAGATTTCAACGCTAAAAAGTGTGATGCCATAAGAATTGCTATTGAAGATTGGTTCAATCAAGGCAAAATCAACGAGAACGAATATTTCTTCTTGCTTGGCTCTTTGATTAACAGTATAGATAAGTGTGCAAATACAGCATCAGTTTATGGTGCATATCTTAAAAAATTAAAAAAATCCGCATTGAAAGAGATGGAATTAACGGCTCTCCCTATAATGCAAGGTACTGTTGATTGCAAAGTTTATAATGAGGACATAAGCGAACTTATTAAAAATGTTTCGGGCGATATTTTATATCTTGACCCACCTTACAATGCAAGACAATATTGTTCTAACTATCACATGCTTGAAACGATTGCAAAGTATGATAACCCTGAAATAAAAGGTAAAACTGGTTTACGTGATTATGCAGACCAAAAGAGTGTTTTCTGTATTAAAAATAAAGTTGCGGATGCCTTTGCAGAACTTATTAAAAATGCTAAATTTAAGTATATTTTCTTAAGTTATAATAATGAAGGGCTAATGTCTTTTGATACTATTGAAAAGATTATGAAGAAATACGGCAAATATAAAGTTTATATGCAACAATACCGTCGTTTTAAGGCTGATAATGCAAGAGATGCTAAATCAGATTCAACGATTGAGTATTTACATTGTTTAATTAAGGATATCTAATGAGCAAAATTAACGACCTTGATATGACAAAATGGAAAGAACTTACCGACGTTTGGACGGACAGCCTATGGATTATTCCACAAAGAGATAATTCGGGTGCTCACGATGGACATTATCACGGTAATTTCGTTCCACAAATTCCGCATCAACTGCTGACTCGATATACAAAAGCAGGTGATTTTGTTTTAGACCCTTTTGCGGGAAGCGGAACAACTCTTATCGAAGCACAACGTATGGGCAGAAATTCTATTGGTATAGAATTGCAACCCGATGTAGCAATGGAATCAATTGGAAGAATTCACTCTGAGCAAAAAGATGGAATTATAGCAGACACCTTTGTAGATGATAGTAGAACGTTTGATACTATAAAAATCTAACACCTAAGAACGTTTTTAGAAAGGAGAACAAACAATGAAAAAAGCAGTAATCTACGCTAGATTTAGTTCGCACTCTCAAACCGAACAATCTATTGAAGGGCAACTACGTGAGTGCTACGATTTTGCAAAGCGAAGCGACATTACAATTGTTGGCGAGTACATAGATAGAGCTTTAACGGGAACGTCAGATAAACGTCCACAGTTTCTTAAAATGATTGAAGATAGCAAGAAAAAGAACTTTGAGTACGTTTTAGTTTATCAATTAGACCGTTTTGCTCGTAACCGTTACGACAGTGCTAACTACAAAGCAAAACTAAAGAAAAACGGCGTAAGAGTTTTGTCTGCAAAGGAAAATATTACCGACGATGCAAGTGGAATACTCGTTGAAGGTATGCTGGAGAGTATGGCGGAGTACTACTCCGCCGAACTTTCTCAAAAAGTCAAACGTGGCATTAAAGAAAGCCTTATAAAAGGCAATTTTATAGGTGGTCACGGACTATTAGGCTACGATACTATTGACAAGAAATGGACTATTAATCCATTAGAGGCAACAGTAGTTAGAGATATTTTTACAAGATACCGAAACGGAGAGAAAGCCAAAGATATTATAGCTCGTCTTAACGCATCGGGTATTAAAACCAAGTCAGGCAAAAAGTTTTCTATGAGCCAACTTGCCCGTATTATACGAAATGAAAAGTATATGGGCATTGTCAACGTGGACGGAAAAGTCTATACGAACGTAATTCCACCTATCGTGGATGAAAAATTATTTAGGGAGTGTAATTTAATTATGGATTTACATAAGCATAAACAAAGAAAGAACTATGCCGAACAACCGTATATTTTAAGCGGTAAACTCTTTTGTGGGTATTGCGAGTCGGCAATTACCGCAGAAACAGGCACGAGCAAAACGGGGCGTGTTTACCATTACTACAAGTGCTACGGCAAAAAACTAAACCCAAATGACTGCCACAAGAAAAACGTTAGCCAAGATTTTATTGAAACACTTGTATTTGAAGCAACCATAAAATACGTACTTCGCCCAAAGGTTATTGATAAAATTGCTAAACTTGTTGCAGATAAGTTTAACGCAGAACTATCTATGCCAACCGTTTTATTATCGCTACAAAAGGAACTTAAAGAAGTAAATAAGTCAATAAACAGCATTATGACGGCAATAGAAAACGGCATATTTACAAAGACAACGAAAGACCGCTTACTAAACCTTGAAGCAAATCAAGCCGACCTTAAAAACAAGATAGCCGTTGAAGAAGCAAGACAAGTTAAACCTTTACAACCTAACGAAGTTAAGAAGTTCTTAACCTACTTTGCCTATATGAAATACGAAAAAGGCGAAGAAAAAAACGAGTTCTTCAACTCGTTCATAAATCGTGTTATTTTGTATGATGATAAAGTTATTATTCTCTACAACTCAAACGATAGAGAAACTAAACGCCTTAATAAAAAGCAGTTAAAAGAAATTGAAAGTGGTAAAAACCTAGAAGAAATAAAAGAAAACTCGTCTGAACGTAAAAAGTTCAAACGAGTTGCTCTTGGCGGAGAAAGAGGGATTTGAAGCCAAAAAACATTATAGAAAACGCAGTAAAATACTAACGTTTTAAAATTCTTCGCGAAAATTCGCCAAATATTACAATGCCTTTTTCAATATCTTCCGCAACGTTAC
>JAFVSF010000188.1 GCA_017503885.1 Clostridia bacterium | reverse complement strand
TATATTTCTAAAATTTTTGCTAAGTCGGTTTTTAAATTTCGCCTATTATACGTTTGCACAGGCAAAGCATAAGAATTAAATGGGTCTGAAACCGCTATTCCAATTCTTTTATCACCAATATCTAAGCACAAAAATCTTTCCATAAAATAAGTATAACATACTTATTATTTTTTCGCAATAGAAATAACAAAAGCAAAATTTTTATCTAATAAAAAGCCTAAAAAAATTTAGCGTTTTATTAATAATTATAGTAAGAAAGGGCGGATATCGTCCGCCCAAATCTTTATTACTTTGATTTCTTCTGAGATTGCTTGCTCATTTCAGTAATTTTTTGCTTAACTTGTTCTTGTCCATTTTTGACAGCTTGTCTAGCCTTTACTGAATTAGTAACTATTAAAGCGCCTCCAAGCATTCCCAAAACAATGCCTGTTAAAAACTTTTCGTCCATAAATCCCCCTTCTTAATAACTATTATGAGCAAAAAAAGTCTTTTTATTCGGCGTAAAACAACAAGTTTCTACATTTATTAACAAAATAACCTAAAAAGTAAAAACGGTTAAAATATTAAGCGTTTTTCTTTGATTTATAATCTTCAATGGCTTTTTTTATAGCCTCTTCTGCGAGAACGGAACAGTGCAATTTTTGTGCTGGAAGACCCCCTAAAGCTTCAACTACCTTTTTATTGGTAAGCTTTAAGGCTTCGTCTATAGTCATACCTTTGACCATTTCGGTAGCAGTGGAACTTGTAGCAATTGCAGCCGTGCAACCAAACGTTTTAAATTTTGCGTCGGTAATAATATCGTTTTCAATACGAAGAGTAATTTGCATAATATCCCCGCAAGTTGCGTTACCTACCGTTCCTATTCCGTCTGGATTTTCTATTTCGCCAACGTTTTTTGGGTTTTTAAAAACCTCAATTACCTTTTCGTTATACATTTTTAATTTCTCCTTCTACTTTGAAAAGCGGTGACATATTTCTAAGTCTTTCAATAGCCTTTTTTAAGCTTTCTACCGCATAGTCTATTTCTTCTACTGTGTTATGTTTTCCAAATGAAAATCTGATTGAGCCGTGTGCAAGTTCTTCTGGAAGACCTATTGAAAGCAAAACATGTGACGGCTCTAGAGAACCTGACGAACACGCAGAGCCTGATGATACTGCTATGCCGTCTAAGTCAAGGCAGAATAGTATTGACTCACCTTCTATATATTGAAAAGAAAAATCTGCATTTGCCGGCAACCTATTTTGCCTTGGTCCGTTAAGTTTTACAAACGGCACTTCTTTTAATACTCTATCAATAAATCTATCTCTCAAAGATGAAACGTATTCAAAATTCTTTTGCCTATCTCTTTCGGCAATTCTAAAAGCCTCGGCAAAACCTACAACGCCAGGTACGTTCGTAGTTCCGCCTCTCTTCATCCTTTCTTGATGACCGCCAGTAATTATACTGCCAAGTTTTATTCCGTTTCTAACGTATAACGCACCGATTCCCTTTGGACCATAAATTTTATGAGAACTCATAGATAGTAGGTCAACACCTAATTCCTTAACGTCAATTTTAAGAACGCCTGCCGACTGAACTGCATCTGAAAAACAAATTATGCCTCTTTCGTGTGCAATTTTTGCAATTTCTTTAATAGGCTCTATAGTTCCAATTTCATTATTAGCCATCAT
>JAFVSF010000014.1 GCA_017503885.1 Clostridia bacterium | reverse complement strand
GCCAATCCAAACTCTGAAAATCACATGGCAATAACCTTTGGCGAAGAAGAATTTGCAATGGAATTTACCTACCAAACTGCAAGATTTAAGTATGGAACGGAAGAAGACGGTGCTTTGCACGCAGAAAAGTTTTTAACTGAAAAACTCTGTGCCGTTGAGGTTTTTTTAGGTGAAAAACCAATATTTGGTGGTTCTAGAGAAACTATAGGAACAAACTTTAAAACTGTAGAAGAATTTGCTTGTTTTTATGCTGGTGGCAACGACAAAATTGCCGAAAACTTGCTAGGTTTTATGAAAAACGGCAACGTTACCGTTAAAATTTTTAGTTGGGCAAATACTTATAATCGCTCGTTTGAAATTGTTGTAAACGGCGATAACTTAACTATAAAAGAATAAAACTTACGGCGAACACGATTTTACGTGTTCGCCGTTTTGCAACGTGACGTTGCATCCTTATAAAAATTTTAACCATAACAAACTTGTTTTAAAAGCGTATATACAAGCAAGACAAGGCTCAAAAAAGGGTTTCGGATAGGATAGAGCAACGTGACGTTGCATCCTTATCTATTTATACTCGTATTAAGCACTATTTAAAGGCGTAGATGTAAGCAAAAGAAGGCTCGTGAAAAGGGGCGGACACGATAGACCTTGTTGGTCATCGGGGTTTAGCCTTTAAAGCAGTAACGCACTTTTGCGATGTATATAAGCCTTTAAACTCGTTTAAAGGTTTAGAAACAAGTTAGGCTAGGCTCGAAAAAGGGTTTCGGATAGGATAGAGCAACGTGACGTTGCATCCTTATCTATTTATACTCGTATTAAGCACCATTTAAAGGCGTAGATGCAAGCAAAAGAAGGCTCGTGAAAAGGGGCGGACACGATAGACCTTGTTGGTCATCGTGGTCGCCCCTTTGAAACAGTAACGCACTTTTGCGACGTATATACGCCTTTAAACACGTTTAGAGCCTTAGAAACAAGTTAGGCGAGGCTCGTAAAAAAAGACAGGCTCAATAGACCTTGTTGGTCATTGTGTCTGTCTTTTTGTAACAGTTAACGACGCATAACGCCGTTTATAAGGCTCTAAACTATTCTGTACGTAACGCAACTACCGGATCCTTCTTACTTGCTATCTTTGATGGAATAAGACCTGCAATTAAGGTTAAGCCCATAGAAATAAGAACTAAGATTATACCTCCAAGCCATGGAAGTCTTGATACACCTTTTATTTGAGCTAATTTATAAATAATAAAACTTATTGGGAAGTTTAAAAGCACGGTAACGGCTATACCTAAAACACCTGCAGTTAAACCGATTATAAGCGTCTCAGCATTGAATACTCGTGATACGTCTTTTTTAGATGCACCAAGTGCACGAAGTATACCAATTTCTTTAATACGTTCAAGTACGGAGATGTACGTTATAATTCCAATCATTATAGAAGAAACTATGAGTGATACCGAAACAAAGCCGATAAGTACGTAAGAAATAGCGTCGATAATGTCGGTTACACCACTCATCATAGAACCTAAAAAGTCACTACTTTCTATTCGTTGTTCTTCTGCTTTTCCTGCATTATATCCGTCTATAAGTTGAATAACGTAACTTCTGTCTTCAAAAGAAGAAACGTAAAAACTGATTGAAGAAGGAGTTTCTCTATCAACGTAACCGAACTTCTCTTCCATATTCAATTTATATCCGTCGATTACACCTGTAAACTCTTTCCCCGTGAAAACGTCTATTTCTGGATTTTGCTTTTGGTCTTTGATTATTTGAGCGTTTTCCATATCGCTAATGATAGCGTCGGTAAGTGCTTTTGTATAAACTATGCCTGTACTTAACGCTCCTCCTGTTGCACCCTCTTTGGGTCTTACAACACCGACAACTTTTATCTCTCTGTTTCCTTTAAAGGCAGAGTTTGGAATATAAACTCCGTTTGATTTTACGTAACGTTCGTAAGGGAGAGAGATTTTATAGGTTAAGCCTACTACGTCTTTAATATCGAAATTTCTTTCAGTTTGAGGAACTTCTTGTACGTATTGAGAGAAATTTGCTTTAACGATAGCTTTTGCTTGCTCTTCCGTCATCTCTCCACCAGACATAGTTCTAATTAAATTAACTATTGCTGGGAACAAAATCTCGTCTACGTCGATAAGTCCAAGTTCTGGCAAAACGTAGTCTGGAACTTGGTTATATCTATCAAGTACTATAATAACTTCGCTAGGGTCTGTAAAACTTGGCCATCTACTAGTTTCGCCAACCAATTCATATTGGCTCTTTAAAAGTTCTGGACTGTTAAGTGCCTCGCTCTTTGTTCCAAACATACCGTTAAAGGCAGACATATCCATAGCTTGACCTGCTTCGCCTGCTCCTGCATTAATTTGTTGCATAATGGCAAAGAACTTTTCAGTGGTAGCATCCAATTCTTTTCCATTTTGCCACATAGTAAAGTTTATATTGTAAGTATATTGGATTGCCGTTATTTTGTTTTTATCGTAATTGTAAGTATCTAAGTACTTTTTAAACGATTTTAAATCGTTGTTACTCGTGCTACCTGCTATAGCATCTAAAAGCAAATTAAAGGTTTGGTCTGCCTTAATCTTGTCATCGGTAGGAAATTCCACTTTTTGCTCGCCATTTTCTCCACCTGCCATACCTTCAAGTAATGCCTCGTAATTAGTAGTTTTAGACTGAATAGTAAGTGGGTAGTTAGAAAGTGTGTCTTCCTGCACCTTATTTATATAACCTTGGAAACCTGCCGAAAGCGATAAAATAAGTGCTATACCTATAATACCAATACTACCTGCGAAAGAAACGAGAAGAGTTCTCGTCTTTTTAGTAAGCAAGTTTTTAAGACTGAGTGAAAGTGCAGTTTTAAACGTCATAGACGTTTTGTTTTTACCCTTATTAGTGCGAATTTCATTAGAAGCTATTTCTCTTTCTTGTACCTCTTCCTCTTCGGTAACTGGATGTGGGTCTTCCACAATTTCACCGTCGAGCATCTTGATAATTCTTGTAGAATAAGCCTCGGCAAGTTCTGGGTTATGGGTTACCATAACTATAAGTCTATCACGAGAAATTTCTTTAAGAAGTTCCATTATTTGCTCGCTCGTTTTACTGTCTAACGCTCCCGTAGGCTCGTCTGCAAGTAAAATTTCCGGATCATTAATAAGTGCACGTGCAATGGCTACTCTTTGCATTTGACCACCAGAAAGTTG
>JAFVSF010000013.1 GCA_017503885.1 Clostridia bacterium | reverse complement strand
ATAGTAAAACATATAGTCGATCTTCACGGAGGAAATATATCGGTTAATTGTCAAGGCGGGTTTACAACCTTTGCCGTTATGTTAAAAGCGTAATTTTTATTAATGAATTAATAAAAACCCGAGGAAAATTTTGTAAAACCTCGGGTTGTTTTGTTTGAGTTTAGAATTCTTTTGTATAATAGAAAAGTAAAATGCGATATAATGGCAAAATTTAAGTTGCATTTACGTTAAGGATTGACTCACAAAGGAGAAAGATTGTGGACAACACTTTAAGCAAGAGAATTGATGGCGAACTTTTTGAAAAGATAGTAGAAAGTGGAGCACGTAATTTAAAACTTAATTTACAAGTTGTAAACGATTTAAACGTTTTCCCTGTTCCAGACGGAGATACGGGCGACAATATGTATATGACTATGCAAGGTGGAATTAAAGGTCTTAAATCGGTACAAGACAATTCCGTTTGCAAAAAGGCAAAGGCTCTTGCCGACGGTATGCTTTTAAATGCTAGAGGCAACTCGGGTGTTATATTATCTCAACTATTTGCAGGAATTTCCGAAGGGTTGGCAGATTGTAACGAGGCAAGCGTTGCAGATTTAGGCAAGGCTTTTAACAGTGGTGTTTGTAAGGCTTACAAGGCAGTTTCTAATCCTGTTGAGGGAACGATACTTACCGTTGCGAGAGAGGCGACTGCATTTGCTTGCGAAAACTGTGATAAACAGTGCACTGTTGGCAAGTTTTTTGAAAACTACACGAGCGAGATGAAAGCTTCACTTGAGCGTACTCCAGAACTTTTATCAGTGCTTAAAGAGGCAGGCGTTACCGATAGTGGTGGGGCAGGGCTTGTTTATATTGCCGAGGGTATGAAAAGTGCAATCGAGGGTAAAGAAATAGAGGTTGTTGAAAGTGCTGAAAAGACTGTAAACGAAATTGATTTCTCCCTTTTTAATGAAAATAGCGTTATGGAGTATGGTTATTGTACTGAACTTTTACTTCAACTCACAAATGCAAAGGGCGACGTTTCTAGTTTCGATTTAGAGGCGTTGAAGATGTTTTTAGAAGGCGTGGGCGACTCGGTAGTATGTTTTATTACGGGTAGCGTAGTTAAATTACACGTTCACACCTTAACCCCAGACAAGGTTTTGGCGTACTGTCTTAACTACGGCGAGTTTTTAACCGTAAAAATAGAGAATATGTCAATTCAACATAGCGAGGTTAAAAAACAAGAAAAGCCAGAGGCAAAAAAGGCTAGACCAAGAAGTAAATTCGGTTTGGTAACGGTTGCAACGGGTGAGGGGCTTATAAACGTTTTCAAAGAACTCGGGGCAGACGAGGTAATAGATGGTGGTCAAGGTAAAAACCCTTCTATAGAAAGGTTTGTAGAGGCTTTTGATTACGTAAATGCAGACGTTATTTACGTACTTCCAAATAATAGCAATATTATTATGGCTGCAAAACAAGCGTCTGAAATGTATAAAAAATCGCAAATAGTAGTTATAGAAACTAAAGACGTCGGTCAAGCGTATAACGTTCTTTCTATGCTCGATTATTCAAGTGAAGATGCTGAACAAATTGCAGAGCAGATGAGAAGTGATATGAAAGACGTTGTAACGGGTATGATTACAACTTCTATTCGTGATGCTAATATCGATGGAATTGACATCAAAAATGGAGATTACATAGGTTTTGCAGGTAAAACGATGCTCACTGCAAACAAGAATAAAATCGAGTCGTTTTTTGCTTTGGCAGATAAACTTGAGGCTTGGAATAAAAACTTTATGATAGTAAGTTTTGGCGAAAACGTTACGGAAGATGAAAAACAAGCCATTGAAAATAAAATTGTAAGCGAGCATTCTTCGTTAGAGTTCTATAGAATTGACGGAGGTCAAGAAGTTTACGACTTTATAATGATTTTAGAGTAAACTTTAACCTTAATTAAAAGTAGTCAAAACAAATTGTAAACGCTGTGTTTTAGTGTCGTTTACGATAAATATTTTTTAAAAAGCAAGGGGAACACAAATGAAGAAATACGTAATAGTAACCGATTCTTGTTCAGATTTAGAAAAAGTAGATAGAGAGCGTTATAATATTGAATACCTTAAATTGCATTATGCAGTAAACGGAGAGCAATATGATGCTGATTTGGATTGGCAAGGTCTTTCTTTTGAAGAATTTTACGGTATAATGAGAAAGGGCGATCGAATTATAACTGCCCAAATCAATACAACTGAATACGTAATGCAATTTGAAAAGTTTTTGCTTGAAGGCTGCGACATATTGTATATAGGTTGCTCTTCTGCACTTTCGGGCTCTGTAAAGGCAAGCACTGTTGCTAGAGATGAACTTTTACAAAGATATCCAGATGGTAAGATTATTTGTGTAGACTCTCTCAATGCGTCTATGGGGCTTGGTATGTTATGTATCGTGGCATCAAAGCTTAGAGATGAGGGAAAAACTATTGAAGAAGTTGCTACTTGGGTAGAAGATAATAGAAGATACGTGCATCAAGAGGCTACTCCAGAAAAACTTATATGGCTTAAGCAAGCTGGTCGAATTTCTGCAAGTAAAGCGTTTATAGGTGGACTTTTGAACGTTAAGCCAATAATTATAAGCGACGTAAACGGAGCAAACGTTTCAGTAGAAAAAGTTAAGGGTAGAACAGCATCTTTTGAAAGAATTGCTCAAAGATTTAAAGAAAGATTTGTAAATTACCCTTATCAAATGATATACTTTGTTCATGGTGATTGCATAGAAGACGTAAAAGACCTAGCAAAAGAGGTTGAAAAAGTTTTACCTGAAGAGGCAAAAAATATTCAAATAAATATTAGAAAATTAGGGCCTGCTATAGGTGCTTCCTGTGGTCCAGGTATGATAGGACTATATTTCTTCGGTACGGAAGAAACTTATGACGGCTCAAAAGAATAGAAAATAAACGGTGTGAAATGTATTATCAAGATGATAACTCTTTACTTTCTAGATTAGAAAGGAAAATCGGTAGGTTTGCCGTGCCAAATTTGGCTTTTATATTAGTTATAGCAATGGCGTTTATCTACCTTGCCGATTACACGATGGCTTTAAGGGAAATGCCTCTGTTTTCAAACTTTCTTTATTTCGATAGAGCCCTTATTTTGAAAGGTCAAGTATGGCGAATATTTACCTTTACTATAGTGCCAGAATTTGAAAGCCCAATACTTGTTCTTTTATCATTATATTTCTTTTGGTTTATCGGCTCGATAATAGAAAAGGAATGGGGAAGTTTTAAATTTAACATCTTTTACTTGATGGGGTATTTAGGCTCTGTTGCATCTGGCTTTATAATGGGTTATACGACCAATTATTACCTTAATTTATCACTCTTTTTAGCGTTTGCAATTTTAAATGCAGAAGCAAAGGTTTTGCTTTTCTTCTTTATCCCTATAAAGGTTAAGTGGCTTGCTTATATTGATTTAGCAATTCTTATATTAGAGTTTATCATAAGTGGTTGGACTATGAGGGTGGCATTATTATTTTCACTTGCAAACGTAATCTTATTCTTCTGGAAAAATCTTTATTATAGGGTTTCAAGTTATTTTAGAAGAAGACGTTTTAAAGTGGCTTACGATAGAGGCTATCATGAGTTTGAAAAGAAAGAGCGAAAGCGTCAAAAAAAGGCTAAAAAGGTTAAGGTAAAAGATTTGCCTTCAAACGAAAATAATAGTAACGACGATTTATTTGGATTTTAATAATAAAAACACATGTTTAGTGTGTTTCTATAAAGGATATAATTGAATAACTTATAAAACTCGACTTTTTGCAAGTCGAGTTTTCTTTTATCAATGCAAAACTACTTGATAAAAATATATTATTATGTTATACTAATACTGCAACACAGTTTTATATTTGGCAGTATAGGCATACTCGTTTGGTAAAGACGTATGCCCTTTATTCCTATACTGCGTATTTGGAACTGTGTTGCAACTGTGGGTAATGCGTTTTTCGGTGCGTTACCTAATGGCGACGCACTTTTTTATTTTATGGGGTTAGTATGAAATTTGATAGAGACAGTTTGGAAAAAATAAATATTTATACTTTGCGAAACGTTGCAAGAGAAATTGGCGTTAAGTCGCCAACGTCCTTAACCAAACCCTTATTAATTGAAGAAATTTTGCAAATTCAAAGTGGTCAAAGCAAGCCAAGTCAACCATCTAAAAGGGGTAGACCAATTAAAAACAGTCTAGAAGATAGAACCACTGAAAACTATGTGTCTATTAGAGATAAAGAGGCCATAAAAAAAGAGTTTATCGACAAAATTTTAAAAGAGATTGAAAACAGGTTATACGATATTCTATAAAGGCTTTTCAATAATAATTAAAGTGGATATTTAACGAAAAAAAGACTAGCGAAGAAATTTTCGCTAGTCTTTTATCTTGTCTAAAATAATTTATTATAAATTTGTTAAAATGCTAAATAATCAACTTATAGGGCAGTTTTAGATTTTAAATGGTATCATTTTAAGTTTAGCGTAAGACGTTAAACCGTTTTCTCTTCTAATCTCTGGCTCGCCTTGGATAAGTGGAAGAGCGTAAGATACAAACTCTTCGGTAAGGTTTGTTCCGTCAGCCGTTATCCAACTTTGAGGTATCATTTTTTCTTCGTTTGCAATAGAAGAGAGGTCAAGACCTACGCACTCAATTTTATAGTCGCTACCGTCAACTCTTTTAAAAGCAATCATTTTGTCAGTTTCGCCGTTTACTGCGTGAATAACTGCTTGTCTGCCACTTTCAAACGACTCTTCTATATCTGTTTTAGAAGCACAGTGAGTAGCACATCTTTGTAAAATATTAAATTCTATTGCCTTGCACTTAATACCCATAGATTTAACTGCAGATTTAAGTACTCCGCAAACACCACCAAGAGCAGAGTGACCGAAAACGTCTGTTTGCGAAGCGTCTTCGCCAATATATTTGCCGTCAGAATTTTTAACGCCTTCAGATACAGCAACAACGCAAACTCTTTTTTCATCAACAACTCGTTTTACGTCTGCTTTAAATTTGTCTATAGAGAAAGGCACTTCAGGGAGATATATAAGGTCTGCACCGTAGCCTGTTTGTTCTGCAAGTTTAGCAGAGGCAGTAAGCCAGCCTGCATTTCTACCCATAATTTCTAAAATTATAACGAGTGGGCTTTCATAAATTATAGCGTCAAGCCTAACTTCAGAAACGGTAGTAGCAATATATTTTGCAGTACTTCCATAGCCAGGGCAGTGGTCTGTGCCAACTAAGTCGTTGTCAATAGTTTTAGGTATACCTATAACGTTTACAGGGTAACCTTCTTTTTCCATGAAACGAGAGATTTTATCGCAAGTGTCCATGCTATCGTTTCCACCATTATAGAAGAAATATTTTATATCGTATTTTTTAAATACTTCTAAAATTCTTCTGTAGTCGGTATCGTCAACGTTAAAATCCTTAAGTTTATATCTAACCGAACCAAAAGCAGATGCAGGCGTGTTTTTAAGGGCGTAAAGCTCGCTTAAATCCTCTTTGCCGATATCCACGAAGTTTTCGGTTAAAACACCCTTTACACCGTGAATAGCACATAATACGTCTGTTATGCAATCTTGTTTTAAAGCCTCTATAAGACCACCGGCAATGCTTGAATTTATAACTGCCGTAGGGCCACCTGATTGAGCAAAAACGGCTCTTCCTTTAAGATTTTTCATATTATTAAAACTCCTATTTGTTAAATAATCGACTTATAGGGCAGTTTAGGTCAAAATAGCTGCCATTTTGTAAAGCTCTTTATCAAACACTTTCTTTTGAGAAAGAGCCTCTGTAATATCAAGGTCAAAGATTTCTTTACCCCTGCATCCAACAACTCTGTTGGTTTTGCCTTCAAGTAAAAGGTCGATTGCTTTAACGCCAAATTTAGCGGCAAGCATTCTGTCGAACATAGTAGGAGTACCACCTCTTTGAACGTGACCTAAAGTAGTGAATTTTACGTCTGCACCACTGATTGCAGATATAACTGTCTTAACCTCTTGTTCGTTTCCTGCCCCTTCGGCTAAAATTACGATGCTAGCAGTTTTACCTCTTGCGTGGTTGTTCTTAATTTCGTTGGCAATTTGAGGGAGATCGTATGGAATTTCAGGTACGAGAATATATTCAGCGCCACCACAAATACCTGCATAAAGGGCGATATCTCCACAGTGTCTACCCATAACTTTAAGTATAGAAACTCTATCGTGAGAGGTCATAGTATCTCTAAGTGCGTTTACTGCCCAAAGAACAGTATTTACTGCAGTATCAAAGCCGAGCGTGAAGTCAGTATATGCCAAGTCGTTATCGATTGTGCCAGGAATACCAACAACGTTGATGCCGTATTCATCAGAAAGCATTTTTGCACCCGTTATTGATCCGTCGCCACCCATAACAACTAAACCTTCAATGCCAAGTCTTGTAAGGTTTTCTGCTGCAATTTTTCTTGTTTCGGTATTTTTAAATTCAAGGCATCTTGCAGATTTTAAGATTGTACCACCTCTTTGAATAATGTCGCAAACGGCGTGAGTGTCCATAGGGAATATTTTATTTTCAACTAAACCTTTGTATCCTCTGTCAACGCCGTAAACTTCAAGTCCACTGTTAATGGCACTTCTTACGCACGCTCTAATGCAAGCGTTCATACCAGGAGCGTCGCCACCACTTGTTAATATTGCAATTTTTTTCATATGTTATTTCCTCCGATTAATTTGTGTTTTAAAAAATTTAATATCATCTTCGTCAACTATTGACAAAAGTTCGTTAATAAGTCCTCTGCAATTTCTTACAGTTTGCGTCATTTTATAGTTTTTACCATCTATCTTAAAAAATACAACTATATCGCCCGGATAAGAAGAAAGTATGTCTATAAGTTCATCTTTATCGTTTTTCGTTTGATCGTTTAACACTATTCCAAGACAGTCGGTAAGTTCCGTTGGGGTGTAGGTTTGCCCGTTATCATCTTGTTTTTCGGCAACCTCTTCGCAATAGTCTGCAATTACGGAAACTCTATCATCTTTAAGTTGAAGTCTACCTTTTATTTTTACCGTCTATCTTAAAGAATACCACTATATCGCCCGGATAAGTAGAAAGTATGTCTATAAGCTCGTCTTTGTCGTTTTTCGTACTGTCGTTCAAGACTATTCCAAGGCAATCCGTAAGCTCTGTGGGAGTTGTAGCCTCCCGATTTT
>JAFVSF010000187.1 GCA_017503885.1 Clostridia bacterium | reverse complement strand
TAATGTCCTCCGTTTAATTTAATTTTGCAACTGGCAGGTCGCAAAATTATTATAAATTAAACGGAGTTTTTTTACAAGTTGGATCGGCAAAAGCCTTTTTTGAACCCCCAGACTATCTGGGGGTTTTCTTTATACAAAAAAGACGCTCATAAAAATGAGCGTCTTAACATAAATGTTTTTTATTCTTTTTTGTCTTCTAGAGTTGAAAAAGTTGTGCCTATAACGTCTTCAACAGGCATAGAAAAGCAAATTCCTCTGCCAAGCGTGTTAAGTCCTGCAGTTTCGATTACAGATTTCATAATGTCAACTTTATGCTTAATTTCAGTTAAAATTAAAACCACTTCTTTTTCTTGTTGCAAAGTTAAGCCAAAAAGTTTTTCAACGTTATGGTCACCAGTGCCTCTAGCATTTAAAATAGTTCCACCTTTTGCACCAGCCTCTCTTGCCGCCTCCATCAAATTAGATGCGTAGTCTTTATTAATTATTGCAACAATTAATTCAAAATTACTCATATTTTACCTCCAGAAAGGTTCATACCACTTAAAATTTGTAGGGTTGCAGGGCCACCTACGCTAGTTATTGGAAGAGTAAACGCTATACCGTTACCCTTTTTCAAAATATCAAAATCTTTTGTTAAAATTTCTTTTACTTTTAGTACTGTATCTTGTGTTACGGTAGAAAAAACTATGCTCTTTTCTGTATGCCCTACACCCAAAACGTCTAAAATTTCAGATTTTGCAGTGCCCTCTGCTCTAAAAACGTGAGGAAAATTTACGCCTATTTGTTCAAGTTTTGATAATAATTTTTCAGTTTTATTTCTATCAATTATTATCATCATTACTTTTAAAATGCTTTTTGACATTTTTATTCCTCCTTATTTAAAAGATTTCTACGTTTCATATATCTCACAAGTTCTGCACGTTTATTGTTAAGTTCTTGTTTTAAAATGTCAATTTCAGTTTGGAGATTCTTAATTCTCTCCTCTATTCCCTCTTTATACAAAGTCTTTGCTTTACTTGGGTCTGCAAGTATTTCAAGGTCAATAATTTCACCTTCATGAGCAAGAATATCTGCAAAGTAACCACTTGCAACTCTTTTTTGGCGAGAGGTTTTAACGTTATAGATTACGCCTATAATTTGAATTGCTAAAAGAGGTGTCATTGCGACCAAAGCAACTACTCCAAACGTTTGATTAACCCCAGATACTCCACTAATGGTTAGTGCCGAGCCTGCTGTAAACGGTAGAAGGAAAGTTGCAGTCATTGGTCCAGATGCAACTCCGCCAGAGTCAAAGGCTATACCAGTAAAGATTTCTTGCACGATAAACGTCATTGCAAGAGCTATCGTATATCCTGGAATTATTATCCATAAAAGGTTTACTTTAGTTATAACCCTAAGCATTGCGAGTCCTACTGCGATAGCCATAGAAATTGCAAGTGTAAATAACATAGTTTTTGAACTAATTACACCTTCAGTAACGTCTTCTACTTGATTTGCAAGTACGTGAACTGCAGGTTCAGCAAAAACTATAAATAAACCGACCAACATACCGATAGGTATGATTAACCATTTATTCGTGAGGGCTAACACCTTGCCAATATATGCACCCGTTGGCATAAAACCAGCGTTTACACCAGCAAAGAATATTGCTAAACCAAAAACTGAATAAACTAAACCGACAATTATCTTAATTAAGGTTAAAGAGTTTAATTTTAAAGACAAAAACTGAAAGCAGAAAAAGAATATAATAATTGGCGCTAACGATTTAAGAACATTTAAAAGTTCGTGGGGAATTAAAGAAAGATAACGTAATATAACTTCACCAAAAGATGAAAAACTGTCTATTGCGTAACTTTCACTTGTTGGTGTAGTGCCGTTTAACAAGCCAACTATTAGCACCATTAGTATTGGGCCTACAGAACATATACCAATAGTACCAAATTCGCTATCTTCTTGACCACTACCCCCTAATACACCTGTAACACCAGAACTAAGTGCTATAATAAAAGGAACGGTTATAGGCCCTGTTGTAACGCCACCGGAATCAAACGAAAGTGGGATGATACCTTTATTTATAAAGATTGCTATTGCAATTAAGGTAAATAAAGCACCATAAAGCACTAAAAGTAAGTATTTAAGTTTAA
Organism: Clostridia bacterium; assembly: GCA_017503885.1. Classification (GTDB taxonomy): domain Bacteria; phylum Bacillota; class Clostridia; order Christensenellales; family Borkfalkiaceae; genus UBA10281. Next base: position 1,084 of record JAFVSF010000187.1, on the reverse strand, counting down.
TTCTAAATAAAATACGCAGTATTGCTATAAGCATAAAAGCACCAATACCAATAGCAATAATAATCGTTAAAGATTTAACGCCTGATTGCGATTCTAAAACGGCAAGGTCTGGTTCTGCAATAGTAATTATTACACCTAAAACAAAACCTATTAATAAAATATACCATATTTTACGGCTTTTAGTTACTTTAGAGCCTATATGTTCGCCGATAGGTGTCATTGCAGTGTCAACGCCAAGTGTATAAAAACACATGCCTAAAACTAGAAGAATTGAACCAAATATAAATGATATTAAATTGAATTTATCCATAGGTGTCGTAAAAAAATTAATTATTACAACTATAGATGAAATTGGAAGAACTGAAAGCAAAGATTCTTTCAGTTTCTTTATGAATATTCCGTTCAATTTAAATATGCCTCCAGCCTATAAATTGGTTTGCCTTGTGAAGAAAATAATTTTTCGTATTCAGTTTCAACGTTGCCTTCAAAAGATGAATTGTGTAAATCTAACGATACGTTTTTAATTTTGAAGCCGTTTTCGCTTAAAGATTGAATAGTGAACTCAAAAAAACCTTGATTATCGGTTTTTAAATGAATTTCTCCGTTTTTAGTTAAAAGTTTTTTGTAGATCGATAAAAATCTATGATAAGTTAGTCTTCTGTTTGCGTACGTATGTTTTGGATATGGGCAAGAAAAGTTAAGGAAAATTCTCTCAACAGAGTTATCGCTTAAAAAGCAAGGTAAATTTTCTGCCGAACAGTTTAAAAATCTACAATTAGCAGGTTGCTCTTTGACTGCTCTTTCGCATCCATCTATTATAACGTTACTTATTTTTTCAACTGCGATTAAATTTACGTTTTGGTTTATTTTAGCAGTTTCTAAGGCGAATTGACCTTTGCCACAACCAATTTCAAGCCAAAGAGGATTGTCGTTTTTAAATATCTCTTTTAAGTTTAAAAGGTGTATTCTTTCATCCTTATTTTTTTGATAAAATTCTTTACCCTCTACGTAAAGCAAACTGCCCATACAAGCAGAAATTCTTTCTTCAAGGTTGCTTTTTCTACGCATTCCCATTGTTAGTCAC
>JAFVSF010000186.1 GCA_017503885.1 Clostridia bacterium | reverse complement strand
TTATAACGAGCAAATTCTATTAGCAGAAAAAAGACAACGCCAATTTATTAATCTTATAGGTCTTGACAAATCTATATATGATAAATTTATAAATTGTGATAATCAATTTATAAAAAATAAATACTCGGTAACAAATGGTAATTTAAAAAGAGGAGTAAACTGATGATTAGCAAAAAGTCTCTCAAGGCACTTGAGTTTGACAAAGTAACGCAAAAATTAGCAGAATATTGCGTACTACACAAAACTAAAGAGATGGCTTTAGAAATGATGCCTGCTGAAAATTTTTTGGAGGCGAAACACTTGCAGGAAACCACAAGCGAGGCTTTTGAATTATTGTATACGGGTGGTGTAAGTGGTATAGAGTTTTACGACGATATTGGGGATATTGCTGAAAGAGCGTCTAAATCGTCAACCCTATCCATGGGCGAACTTTTAAGAATATATCGCTTTTTGAAATCGTGTAGGGTTTTATACAACTCCATTACTTCAAGCACAATAGATGCACCAATTATAAAAAATCAAGCAAGTGCAATTTACGTCGATGCGTATTTGGAAAATGAAATTCGCTCTAAAATCGTTTCCGAAGACACAATGAGCGATAACGCATCTGAAAAATTATATTCAATTAGGCGAACAATAAAGCGTTTAAACGAACAAATCCGTGAAAAATTGCAGTCTTTTATAAGAGCAGGAAATAATAAATATCTTCAAGAAAACATAATTACGATGCGTGGAGATAGATACGTGTTACCTGTAAAGAGCGAATATAGAGGACAAGTTGGAGGTTTTATTCACGACCAATCTTCAACAGGTTCAACAGTATTTATCGAGCCGACTGCAGTTTTAGAACTTAACAACGCTTTAAGGACGGCAAATTTAGAAGAGCAACTTGAAATTGAAAGAATCTTGGCAGAACTTTCTCAAAAGGTTGGTGTTTTAGCCTCTCCTTTAAAAACTAACGAAAATATAATTGTAAACGTTGATTTAGCGTATGCAAAAGCCATTTATGCTTATAAAACAAACGCTATAAAGCCTATTTTTAATGCTAGTGGAAGAACGGATATAAAAAGAGGTAGACATCCTTTAATCAATTCAAAATCCGTTGTACCCGTAAGCGTAAACTTTGGTTACGGCTATAATTATTTGCTTATTACAGGTCCAAACACCGGAGGAAAAACCGTTACGTTGAAAATGGTTGGTTTATTTTCAGTAATGGCTACTTGTGGCATGTACGTGCAAGCAGAACAAGGAACTGAAATATCATACTTTAAAAACGTCTTTTGCGACGTTGGCGACGAGCAGAGTATTGAGCAGAGCCTTTCAACGTTCTCTTCGCATATGAAAAATATTGTAGAAATTACTAATTCTGTCGATAGCGACTGCCTTGTTTTAATCGACGAAATTGGAGCAGGTACAGACCCCGATGAAGGCAGTGCTTTAGCTAGAGCAATAATTGAACATCTTTTATCAAAGCGTAGTTATGGTATTATCACAACTCACTATTCATCATTAAAAGAGTTTGCTTATTCGGACAGTAGAATAATGAACGCAGGCATGGAGTTTGATCCACAAACTTTTGCCCCTCTTTATAAAATAAATATCGGTATGCCCGGCACTTCTAACGCAATAGAAATCTCTAAAAGATTAGGTCTAAGCAACGATTTAACTGAAAAAGCTTTTTCACTTCTTAGCAATAATAAGATTTCTTTTGAAAAAGTCTTGAAAGAGGCTGAAAAATCTAGACAAGAGGCTTTAAAGGTAAAAACCGAGTTAGACGTTATTAAACTTGAACAAGAAAAAAAATTGCGTGAAATTAATAACGAAAAAGTTAAGTTAGAACAAGAAAAAGAGAAGTTTTACACTAAAGCAAAGGCTGAAAGTAGAAGAATTGTAAACGAAAAACTAGAAGAAGCCGATGAAATTATCGATGAAATAAAAGTTTTATTTGATAAAGAGGAACTCACTAGTGGCGACCTTATAAAAGCACGTACACTTAGAAACAAACTTGAAGATAAGAAATACTCGCTAGATGACGTTGAAGAACAAATTACCAATTATAAACCTGTTAATGCTCAAACGTTAAAAAGTGGAGATGAGGTTTTCCATAAACCTACTGAAAGTATTTGCAAAGTAAATACTGTAAATGCTAAAAAAGGCGAGTGCGAAATATTTATGGGTAATTTAAGAATTAAGGCAAAAATTAGCGATTTATTCTTCGTTTCTAAAGCTAAACAAGAAAATAAGACCGTTGTTGCAGTAAAAAGAGAAGGTTTTGTTGCTCCAATTATAGAAATAAACGTAATTGGTTTGACGGTTTTAGAGGCTCTTCCTGAAATTGAAAATTTTATTGACCAAGCAATAGTTAATAACCTAGAAGAGATTAAAATTATTCACGGTAAAGGTCTTAAAATTTTAAGTACTGCAATTCACGACGCCTTAAGAAGAAATAAACGTGTAGAAAGTTATCGTTTTGGAAAATACGGCGAGGGCGAAAGGGGAGTTACATTTGTTAAACTCAAATAATTGATTTATTTATTAATTAGTGCTATAATTAATAAAGTTTTATTAAAGTCTTAATTCAAGGCAATTTTTTTGGAGAAGATATGAAAGAAGTTTTATATGAAGAATCGGCTAATCCGTCAAATCTTAAGACACAGAAATTAATTTACAACATATATACCGGCCTTATGTGGTTAATGATAATTTTAGCTATTTTTGCATTTATATTTTTTACAATGCTACCAAGTCTTTTTTGGTTTCCTCTTGTATTTACAATACTAAGTGCCATTTTATTTGCGTTTTTAAGAACTAAAATTTACTATTGTGTAGACTGTGTTTTTGTTACTGGATCAACAAGAATAGTAAAGGTAATTAACTATAAAAGACGTAAAAAAATTATTGTGTTTGAAGCAAGTGAAGTTGTTCAAGTTGGCAAAATTACAAGCAACTCCTATGAAAAACTTGCTAAAATGAATAATATTAAAAAAATATACGGAACTCCAAACAAGTATATTGACGATGGTTTTTACGTGCATTTAGTACAAAATGGACAAGCTTATTTGTTGATTTTAGAGTGTAAAGAAACCTATTTACAACACCTTGTCGCTTTTACAGGTAGACAATTAATAGAAAAGGATTACAAATGATTTACTTAGACAACGCAGCTACAACAAAACCACTTTTACACGCAGTTGAAAAAGCAGATAAATATTTAAAAGAATGTTTTTTTAATCCATCTGCAATGTATAAAAATGGAATAGAGACGAAAAAGGAACTTGAAATCTATAGAAGTGAGATTTTACGTTTTTTTCCATCGTTTTATGACATTACCTTTACATCGTGTGGTACAGAAGCAGATAATACTGCAATATTTAGTTTTTGTAAGCGTGGTAACTTTATAACCTCTTTGGGCGAACATTCTGCTGTATTTGAGTGTTTTAACGAGTTGAAAAAGAAAGGTGCTGACGTTAGGTTTGCCCCTTTAAATAATGATGGAAGTGTTAACACAGAAGAACTTTTAAAGCTAGTTGACGAAAAAACTTCATTTGTTTCAATCGTTCACGTAAATAATGAGACTGGTGCAATAAACGACGTAAACGCAATTGCAACGCAAGTAAAAAAGAAAAATCCAAGCGTAATTTTCCATTCTGACGGCATACAGGCATTTGGCAAAATACAATACGCTTTAAGCGACTCGGTAGATCTTTATTCTATAAGTGCACATAAAATAGGTGGTCTAAAAGGCACTGGTGCATTAATTAGAAAGAAAAAGTTAAACCTCAACCCTTATCTTATTGGAGGAGGGCAAGAAGGTGGACTTAGAAGTGGCACTGAAAATCTCTTTGGAATAGCAGTATTTGCAGAAGCCATTAAATCACATTTAAATTGCATTAATGAAAATTATCAAAAAGTTTTAGACTTAAAACAGTTATTTATAGAAAAACTTGATAAATCTTTAATTAAAATTATATCTTCAAATCAGTCGTCTCCTTATATTTTGTCACTTTCGGCAGAAGGGTTAAGGGGGGAAGTTATAATGCATATGCTTGAAGATTTTGGTATTATTATAGGCACTGGTTCGGCTTGTTCTTCTAAAAACCCTCATAGCCGTATATTAAAAGCGTGTGGATATAATGCAAAAACGTTAGACGGTATGCTTAGAGTTAGTTTTAACGAATCTAATACTCAAGAAGAAATTTTATTTACTGTTGAAAAACTAAACGAGTGTGTCAAACGCTTAAAAGGAATAATGAAAAGATGAAAAGAATTATTATAATTAGAGTTTGTGAAATATTTTTAAAGGGTAAAAACAGGTTTTATTTCTTAAATTTGCTTGAAGAACACGTTAAAAAAGCCCTCACAGGTATTAATTTCAAACTTGAAAAATTACAAATGAGATATTTAGTTGAAGATTTTGACGAGAGCGATTTTCAAACTATAATTGATAAACTTAAAAAGGTTAGTGGCGTACATACGATAAGCCCTGCATACTCGGTAGACAGCGACTATGAAAAGATTAAAGAGTGTGTTCTTCCTCTTTGCCAAGATTTTAAAGGTAGTTTTAAGGTCGAAACAAATAGAGCAGACAAATCGTTCCCTATCCCATCGGTTGAACTTTCTAGAATGATTGGAGGGGACGTATTAAGCGTCTATGGTAAAGACGTTTACGTTGACGTAAAAAAACCCGAAAACATAGTTAAAATCGATATGAGAGAAAATGGCAAATCACTCATTTATACACAAGTAATTAAGTGTGTCGGAGGTATGCCAATAGGCTCTTCAGGTCACGGATTTTTAATGCTTTCAGGTGGTATAGATAGCCCTGTTGCAGGATATATGATGTGCAAAAGAGGCATGAAACTTTCCTCAGTACATTTCCATAGTTATCCTTACACTGGTGAGGCTGCAAAGGAAAAAGTAATAACCCTTGGTAAAATGATTGCAGAATATTCTGCTGGGATGAAACTCTACGTTGTTAAATTTACAAAAATACAAGAGGCTATTCACGAAAGATGTGCAGAAGACCTAATGATAACAATGATGCGTAGATTTATGATGAGAATAACTGAAAGACTCGCAAAAATGCACGGTGGTCAAGCAATTATTACTGGCGAAAGTTTAGGACAAGTTGCAAGTCAAACGGTTGAGAGTATAACTTCATCTAATTCCGTAGTTGAAATGCCTGTATTTCGCCCACTCATAGCATTTGATAAGCTTGAAACTATTGAAATAGCAGAAAAAATTGGCACGTATGAAACGTCAATTCTTCCTTATGAAGACTGTTGCACAGTTTTTTTGCCAAAATATCCTGCTATTAAACCTAAGATGGATAGAATCTTAAAGGAAGAGGCTAGGCTTGACGTTGAGTCTTTAATAGAAGAAGCAATCAACGACGTTGAAGTAATTCAACTTTAATCTTCCCACCAATTTGTATTTAAAATATCTTTCTTGCCTTCCACTAAAACGGAAGGCAATTTTATTTTCTCGCCATATACAAACTCTCCATTTTCTATTTTATATGGAAGCAATATGAAAAAGTATTCACCGTCATTTTGTGCTTTATATAAAAAGTTCCTTTCGTTTTTAGAGTCGAAAAGTAAATTATCATCGCTGTCAAACACCTTATAATACGTTTCTTTTTCCATTTCGCAATATATTGAAATTTCTCTGTTATTACAAGTGATTTTATAACTTTGCACTAAAGTTGAAGTATGAAAACTATTTAATTTAAAACTTTAATAAAACTACGACAATGAAAAGATTCTTCTCTTTCTTGGCAGCGGCAGC
>JAFVSF010000185.1 GCA_017503885.1 Clostridia bacterium | reverse complement strand
GATTACTTATAATTACGCCGTAAGAAAACCTAGACGCAAAATCTCGCATATCCGCCTTTTGGAAATGAATATACTTTTCAACACCTGCCTCTTTTGCGTGCTTTCTGGCAAGTTTTAACTGCTTTTCATCTACGTCAAAACCGCTTATATGAATCTCTCTATCAAGCGTTTCTCTTTCTATTGCCTCTTGCTTAATTCGGTCGAAAATCGACCTATCAAAGCACTTCCACTCGGTAAAGTCAAAATTTCTATTCTTTCCGCTCGCTATGTTCAAGGCGATTAAAGTAGCCTCGATAGGAATTGTTCCCGTTCCGCAAAATACGTCTACGAGCGGTCTTGACGGATTCCACACGGACAGTTGAATTATCGCCGAGGCGAGCGTTTCTTTCAAGGGCGCGTCGCCAACTAGCCCTCTGTATCCTCGGCGGTGTAGCCCCTCGCCCGAGGTGTCTAAAGTTACGGTAACGTGGTCTTTTAAAATTGCAACCTCGACTTTATATCTTTCCCCACTTTCTGGCAAACTATTTACCTTGTATTTATCAAAAAGCCTTTGACATATTGCCTTTTTAGAAATAGACTGTGTTGCTGAAATGGCAAAAAGTTTACTCAATACGTTTTTAGCCGTAACTATAATCTTACCATTAACAGGAATAAATTCCTCAAAAGGTATTTGTTTAAGTCCGTCGAAAAGGTCGTCAAACGTTTCAGCGTTAAATTCTCCTAATATGATACCAACCCTGTTTGCCGTGCGAAGATACATATTGCACTTGGCAATTTCTTCCCATCCTCCCTCAAAACAGAGTCTTCCGTTTAATGCCGGAGCGTCAACACCTAGCAATCTGTATATTTCTCTTTTTGTTACAGCCTCAACCCCTGAGGCACTAGTTACGCAAATCTTCATTTTTTCTCCATAAAATATGTGGATAACTATTCTAAAACCCCTTGTATAAGCCGTTTATCCATAAGTTATCCACATTAAAAAGCATCTTCTATTAGATTTACACCCTCTTGTGTAACCTCTGCCACGGCAAAGGTTATAGGTATTTCGCCATACTTTATTTTGTAATAATTTGCAATTTTTTTATACTTTTCTTGCTTTCGATAGCCAACTGCATCTTTTGGCTCTCCAAAAAGGTCACTAGAACGGGTTTTTACCTCTACAAAAACGGTTGTCCCGTCTTTTTCCATTATTAGGTCTGCCTCGCCAAAAGGTGTGTAAAAATTGCGTTTAACAAGCCTATAGCCTGCTTTTTTCATAAATTTAACCGCTAATTTTTCGCCTTTTCTACCGAGAAGTTTTTTATGAAGGTTTCTCTGTGTATTGGACATGCTCCAACCTCCTTCAATGCGTTTATATGGTCTTTCGTTCCGTAGCCTTTATTGTTTGCAAACTTATATTCTGGGTACGTTTTATCATACTCGTACATAAGATTATCTCTGTAAACTTTTGCAACGATTGATGCAGCACCTATGGTATAACTTTTAAAATCCCCCTTAATGACAGACTCTTTTCTACAATCAATGTGGATATCTACTGCATCTATAAGTGCTAAATGAGGTTTTACCTTTAAACCCTCGACACATCTTTTCATGCAAAGTTTAGTTGCTTGCAAGATGTTTATCTCATCTATTTCTTTTGGCGACACCTCGCAAATACAGTAGTCTATAGCCGTTTTTCTTATAGCCTCATCTAATGCAATTCGCTTTTTTTCAGAAAGTTTTTTACTGTCGTTTACACCTTCTATTATCTTGTCATCTTCTAAAGGCATAATAACGGCACAACATACAACTGGTCCTGCAAGAGGTCCTCTTCCAACCTCGTCTACCCCGACTATATATTTTTCATTATCATGCAAAAAGGCTTTGTCAAACTCAACCTTTTCTTTCGTCTTGTCCGTCATAAGGGGCTACCTCTAAACATATTTTTCCTATTCGTTGTTTTCTAAAATCATCAATAATGGCTCTAGAACATCTTGTATAATCGCTCTCTCCTCCACGAAGAAGAAAACCTCTTTTTCTACACACGTCGTCAAAAAGTTCAAGCCCCTCTTTGTCTAGGGTTTCAAGTTTATACTTTTCTTTAAAACTTTCGGGTGCAATAATTTTCAAATCTTTTATAAGTTCTAATGCAAGACCTTCCATATCCAAAATATCATCATTTATTGCACCTATATACGCCAAATGCCTAGCATACGTTTGATTGTCAAAACTAGGTGGCATAGTACCTGGCGTATCTAAAAGGTCAAAGTTACCAAGCCTAATCCACTTGTTAGAACGGGTAACTCCAGCCTTATCTCCAGTTTCTGCTCGCTTGCCTCCACTTATCGTATTTATAATAGTTGACTTACCCGTATTTGGTATGCCTGCAACCATAAAACGAAGTGTTCTTTTTATACCCTTTGCCTTATCTCTATCGGTTTTTTCCTTCATAACACGTTCACAAGCAGAACGCAATTTTTCCGTATCACGCTTAGAAAGTCCGTCTATAAGTTCATAAACAAGCCCTTGACGCTTAAATTCCTCGCCGATTTTTTGAGCATCCTTTGGTGAAATCGTGTCACATTTATTAACACAATATACAACTGGCTTATTTTTAAAAAGATTCATAAGTTTTTTATTGAAGCATGCAAAAGGCGCTCTTGCATCAACTACGTATATTACGCCGTCGCAAAGTTTAACGTCCTCTTCAGTTTTTCTCATAGCCTTAGTCATATGACCAGGAAACCATTGTATATGCATAATATTTTCCTTTAATTTAATTTTTACTATAATTCTACCGTAGTTTTGAAAACTGTCCAAAACGCAGTATTGCGACTCATATCAGTCTTTTAGAATTAAAAGGCTCAGATGCGAACAAGACAAGGCTCGCTAGTAATTTACGGGTGGGATAGACCTTGTTGGTCATACCAGTCGTAAATTATCTTGCAGAAACGCAGTATTGCGACGCATATCAGTCTTTTAAAAGGTCTGGGCGAAGTTTTTGAGTTATCCTAATAGACTCTTGCTTTCTCCATTTATCAACTTCTTTATGATTGCCAGAAACTAAAACATCTGGCACTTGCAAACCCATAAAGTTTTGAGGGCGAGTAAATTGTGGATATTCAAGCAAGTTGCCTGTAAAACTTTCTTCCGATAGGCTTTCATCGGAAATTACACCACCTACGTAACGACAAAGACTGTCTGTTATTGCCATTGCAGGAATTTCGCCACCCGTTAAAACAAAATCTCCAAGAGAAATTTCTTCATCAATGCAAAGGTCTAAAACTCTTTGGTCTACGCCTTCGTAATGCCCACAAAGGAGTAAAATTCTATCGTAAGATAAAAGTTCCTTTACCATTGGTTGACAAAAAGTCCTTCCCTTTGGCGACATAAAAATACGTCTTGCCTCGTGATTTGGGTCTACTGCTTGTATTGCTGAATAAATTGGTTGAGGAGTCATTACCATACCTGCTCCTCCACCAAACGGATAATCATCACATTTTTTATGTTTATTTTCGGTGTAATCACGAATATCGGTAACGACAATCTCCACCTTACCAGACTTTACTGCTCTACCTATTATACTTTCGGTGAGGGGAGTAAACATTTCGGGGAAAAGCGTTAAAATATCAATCCTCATACATTACTACCTCCGTAAACTTTTTAGCCTTTACGGTTACTTTTTTATTCTCAACGTCGATATTAACTTCGAGTTCGGGAATTAGTGGAAAAACTGCTTTACCCTCGTAAGTGTCAAGATAATAATAATCAACGTTACCACTGACTATTTCTCTTACGACGCCTATTTTTTTACCACTGTCTAAATAGAGGTCAGACCCTATTACGTCGGTAATAAAATATCTACCCTCTTCTAAAACAATTTGACTTCTATCTGCGTAAACCTCGCATCTGCGAAGAGTTTCTACAAAATTTCTATCGTCTATTCCCTCAACCTTTAAAATCGCCTCATCAGCATTTATCGCACGGAAATTTTCAACTTTATATATAACCGAATTAATCTCCACCTCGGTTACGTTTTTTATAGAATCAAAGCTATCGGCAAATAGCCTTATTTTAAGTTCGCCTTTGATTCCCTGTGGTTTAGCAACTGCTCCAATTTCTATTTTATTCATATTTTTACCAATAATCAACTTATAGCCCCATTTTTGCTATAGTCATTAAATAGAATTAAAAAGGGCTGTTTTATAACAGCCCTTTCAAAATATCAAACGAGATAATGCAAATTCGTTTGGTATAGGACAATTAAAGTTCGTCTTTGCCCTTAATTTCGATATTGTATCTTTTGCCACTCTTTTTAGATGCAGCACTAACGATAGTGCGAAGGGCTTTAGCAATCTTACCTTGACGGCCGATAACTTTACCCATGTCGCTTTCTTTTAACACAACCGTAACGTCAACAACGTTGCCTTTTTCCTCAACAAGATATTCAACCTCGCTAGGATTTTCAGCAAATTGGTTTACGACGTATTTAATAAGTTCTAACATTTCAGCTCCTTAATTACTTCTTTTTCTTCTTTGGGTTAG
>JAFVSF010000184.1 GCA_017503885.1 Clostridia bacterium | reverse complement strand
GCGTTGCGTTCGGTGGGGATGCGATAGCCGTTGATACTCACGTTTTTAGGGTGTCGGCAAGGCTTGGATTTGCAGATGGAAAAACTCCGTTAGATACCGAAAAGCGACTTATGGAGGCACTTCCTAAAGATAAATGGTCGCATATGCACCACGCAATTATCTTCCACGGTAGGCGTGTTTGTTCGGCAAGAAATCCCAAATGCGAGGCTTGTGTGGTAAGCTCGCTTTGTAAATACAATAGCTCGAAAAAGAGAGGTTAAAATGTTTGTAGATAAAGAGAGAATATCTTTAAAATCAGGTGACGGTGGAAACGGAGCAACGTCTTTTCTTCGTTACAAGGGCGTTGCAAATGGTGGCCCTGACGGTGGCGACGGTGGTAGAGGTGGACATATTTATTTTGTTGGAGATAGGCATAAGACAACTCTTATAGATTTCCATTTTAAACATAAATACGTTGCCGAAAACGGTGGTAAGGGCGAGCCTAACAAACGACACGGTAAAGACGGAGAAGATTTATATATTCCAGTGCCTCTCGGTACTGTTGTAAAAGATGCCGAAACAGACAAAATTATTTGCGATATTTATTACGACGGTCAAACTCACCTCGTTTTAGAGGGTGGTAACGGAGGTAAAGGTAACGTGCATTTCTGTACTTCTAGGAGACATGCACCACACTTTTCGCAAACTGGCGAAAAGACCGAACTTCGCCGTGTAATATTAGAACTTAAAACTATTGCAGACGTAGGTCTTATAGGTTTTCCAAACGTTGGTAAGTCTACAATACTTTCTAAAGTTTCGGGAGCAAAGCCAAAAATTGCTAACTATCACTTTACTACTATGTCGCCAAATCTCGGTGTAGTAGGATATTATGACGATAGTTTTATCTGTGCCGATATTCCAGGACTTATAGAAGGAGCTTCTGAAGGTGCAGGGCTTGGCTTTGAGTTTCTTCGCCATATTGAAAGAACTAGAATTTTAGTTCACGTTGTTGATATTTCAGGCGTTGAAGGCAGAGACCCTTATGAAGATTATAAGCAAATCAATGCAGAACTTAAAGGGTATTCTAAAGAACTTGCAAAAAGACCTCAAATTATCGTACTTAATAAATGCGATATGTATGGTGCAGAAGAAAATATCAAGATTTTTAAAAAGAAAATCAACGGTAGAAAAAAGGTGTTTACCGTTTCTGCAATAAACGGGGAAGGTCTTGAAAAGGTTGTTCAAACTATTATTGAGATGCTTAAAGAAATGCCTGCTCCAACCCCTATTGAACACGAAGAATTTAAATACGAAAAGGTTGACGTTCGCAAGTTTGAAATTATTTATAGCGAAGAAGACAACGTTTATATCGTTGACGGACCTATCGTTAAACTTTTAGAAAGAAACGTAGTTTTAAACGATATGGACAGTTTAGCATACATGCAAAAAACCCTCAAAGATTACGGTGTAATTGCAGGGCTTAGAAAAGCAGGCTGTAAGGATAACGATACTGTAATTATAGGCGATATTGAATTTACGTTTATGGACTAATATATTAAAAGGAGAAATAAAATGTTTACATCAAAACAAAGAAGTAATCTTCGTTCACTTGCTCAAACAATCGAGCCAATAGGTCAAATCGGCAAGGGTGGAATTTCTGATAATATGATAGAAAGTTTTTCTCAAGCATTAGAAAGTAGAGAACTTATAAAAATAACCGTACTTAACAACTCTGAAGAAGAGGCAAGATGGGTAGCCGACGATTTAGCCGAGGCTCTCGGTGCAGAAGTTGTTTGTACAATAGGGCATAAAGTAGTTTTATACAGAAAGTCTAGTAAGAAGGGTATTAAGCACATCGAGTTTTAAAGGCGTATATACTTCGCAAAAGTGCGTTACTGTTTCAAAGGGGCGACCACGATGACCAAAAAGGTCTATCGTGTCCGCCCCTTTTTACGAGCCTTCTTTTGCTCGTATCTACGCCTTTAAAACACACTCGATTTAGGGTAAAGCCTAGCCTAACTTGTTTCTAAACCTTTAAACCGCACCAGACTTAGGTTTTAGCCTTCTTTTGCTCGTATCTAAGCCTTTAAATCTCGTTTGGTAAGGGTAGGGGAAAACGGAAGCAACGTCACGTTGCCTATTCTATCTGCTATCGCTTTTGAGCCTTCTTTTGCTCGTATCTAAGCCGTTAAATCTTCGCTTTGTATGAGAAAAGTAAACACAAGGATGCAACGTCACGTTGCCTATCCCGCCTGCTGTCGCTTTTTGAGTCTTGTCTTGCTCGTATCCACGCCTTTAAAACACACTCGATTTAGGGTAAAGCCTAGCCTAACTTGTTTCTAAGCCATTAAATATTGCTTTATCAGTGCAATTAAAAGGGCGAGCACAGTAATCTGTGTTCGCCCTTTGCTCGATCCTAGTCTAACCTGCTTTATATATAAGTTTTTTCTATTGGCTTTGGGGCAAAGAATTTCACCGTTATCGCATAAATCAAAAATATACTGCCTGTGATAATATACCAAATGGGGAAAAATACGAATCTACTCATTATTAGTAAAATACTGCCGTAAAAAGCCAGTGATTTTGCTTTTGTTTTGCTAAAAGTTGCTTTTATAAGGTTTATAAAGCCAAGTTTCTTTGTTTTGGGTAGCATTCCACCCTCAGGAAGAGTTGACGTTTTTTGTAGTAATGCAAAAAAGTCGCTTAAAGGTATTAGGGCTATCCGTGAGTTAAACCCGTCAGCAAAAGATTTTGCCTCATCACTAAAATCAACGCTAAGATATACTAGGCGTTTTCCTTGGGGAGTTTTTTTGTAAGCTTCAACTATATTTCCAATAGTTATTTTGTCATAACTAAAGTTTACAAAGAAAAAGTCTGTGCCACATAGTATTCCGTCTTCCGTCAAAAAAGGTTTTTTACCTAGTCTTTCTAAAGTTAAAAATATTCTATGCGTATTGTCTTCACTGTTTGCAAAGCATAGTGCGTTAACACATTTTAAAAAGTTTTCTTCGTCTTCTCGTTTTACGTCTAGTTTGCCTTTTTTCTTTTTGTAAATAAGCATATAAATGCAAAATATTACTATACTTATGGGGATTGCAATGAGTATTGACAATATGTTGTTTTTTAAAAGGTAAAAAAATATTGTAAACGAGGTTAAGAAGCTTGAAAAAAGCACGAATAATCCATCTGATATAATAGAAATTTTAAATTTGCTCATACGGTATATTATTGACTGAAAATGTTGATAATAAACTTGAAAAAATGTAAAAAATATGATAAAATTTGTCTATGAATAAAAAAATCGTATTTTTTGGTGGGACTTTTGATCCGCCTCATTTAGAGCACGTTAATATGGTAAAAAGTGTGGCTAAAGAGATTTCACCTCAAAAAATTATAATAATGCCAACCTTTATTCCCCCTCATAAAAAGGTCTTTTTGCCAGCAAGTCCAAAACAAAGATTGCAGTTTTGTAAAGAGGCATTTAGTGGAATAAACGACGTGGAAATAAGCGATTGGGAAATTAAGCAACAGGGTAAAAGTTATTCGTATTTAACTATGCAAAAAATAAAGGCCGATTACCAAGATTGCCAAATATTATTCCTTATGGGAACTGATATGATTTCCACGTTTGACAAGTGGAAAAATCCTTTGGAAATTCTAAAGGTTGCAACGCCTTTGCTCTGCGTAAGAAGAGGCGAGGGGATTAGTAAAGAAAGTAGTATACAGGAGTTTAAACGTAAGTTTAACGTCGAAATACAAACGCTTGAATATGAAGGAAATGAACTTTCTTCAACTGACGTAAAGATAGAAAAAATGCTTTTATCAAACGTTTCAAATATGGTAGGAGATGGCGTTAATCAACTTATAGATGAGTTTTTAGTGTATAATTACGGAAAACTATCTCAATTTGTCGTTGAAAATTTAACGCCAAAACGCATAGAACATACAAAAGGCGTAATACGTTTAGCGTTAAAATATGCCAAGGTTTACAAGGTGAGTTTGCATCAAACTGCAATAGCATCCCTTTTGCACGACGTTGCTAAATATTTAAAAATAGAAGATTATCCTGATTTTAAGCCACCTAAAAACGTTCCGTATCAAGTTATGCATCAATATTTAGGTGCGTACGTGGCAGAAAATATTTTAGGCGTTAAGGATAGACAAATATTGAACGCTATTAAATATCATACAAGTGCAAAACCTAAAATGTCACTTCTTGCTAAAATCGTGTTTACTGCCGATATGTTAGAAGAGGGGCGTACTTACGATAGGGCGAAAGAAATAAGAGAACTATCTTTTAAGGATTTTGACAAAGCGTTTTTGTTATCAATGCAAAGGTCGCTAGATTACGTAAATGAAAGGGGTTGCGAAGTTTATCCCTTAACTGAAAAAGCTTATAACTATTATAACCAAAGAGTAAAAGGAGATTAATATGGAATCAAAGCAAATGGCAAAATTAATATGCGAAACATTATCATCTAAAAAGGCTTACGACGTTATTAAAATTGACGTTAGTGAACAGACTGTTTTGGCAGATTATTTTATAATTGCTAGTGGTAAGTCTTCGCCACAAGTAAAGGCTTTAGCAGAGTATGCTATGGATGCCGTTGAAAAGGCAGGTGGAGAAGTTCGCAGAAAAGAAGGGCTTAGCGAAGGAAGATGGGTTGTTGTGGATTTTGGCGACGTAATACTTCATATCTTCCATGATGAAACTAGACTTTTCTACAATCTTGAAAGACTTTGGGCAAGTGGCACTAACGTTGAAAAAATAGAAGATTAATTCAAATAACAGACTTATAGGCAGGGTTTTACTTTAAAAGTTAATCCTGTCTTTTATTTTAGAAGTTTATTTTCTTTTCTGTTTGCAAAGCGTCATTTTCGTTTTTTTCTTGCCCAAGAGATACTTGTTCAGATTTTAAAATTAAGCCTTCAAAAGCAATTTTAGGCGAGCGACGTTTTCGTTTTTTTACTGGTACTTGCCTGTTTTGCGTTTGTTTTACTAGATATATTTTGGGTGGAGATTGTTCTGGTGAGGATGGGGGAGTTTGTCTATCTTCTAGCCACAACAAACTGGCTTTTACAATAATGGCAAACCCTACGCAAAATGCGAAAATCATTAAAACTAGCAAAAATCCTTCAAAAAATCGAGGCATATAATCCCTCCTTTTAGTTGTCTTTATTATATAACGTAGACGGTGCTAAAACTAGTAGATAAAGTCGAAAAACAAGAAGGTTAGTCGATTGTGATAAATCTTAAAAATATATGTTTAAAAAGAATTACAATTCCTCATAATAAACGTGAGGTGACTTATGACAGAATTGTTAGTTGTAAACCAAACGAGTTTAGATAAACCAGTAGAAAATAATACTGATGTAAAAGAGGTAAAAGCAGTAAGCGAAGAAAATGTAAACAGAAATACCGAAAGTGCTATGGTAAAAAGTTTTAATCTTGATAAAACGGCATTAGTTTTTGGGCAAAGCGAAGAAGACATTGGCAAAGAATTTAACGAGTTTAAAGCCCTTAAACTTTTTAAAAGAGTTGACGTAGACTTGACTTCTGTACGTGATACGCTTGTTTTAAAACAAAAAATCGACGAAACTAGCAAATATGGTTTTGGGAACGTTGTAGTGAATCCTAGACACATAAAAGATGCAAAGAGATATTTAAAAGGTAGAAAGATTGGTGTTTTTGCAGCAGTTTGTTATCCTTACGGCGAGGAACTCTACGGTGTTAAAAAATACGCAGTAAAAAGAGCCGTACAAGAGGGCGCAGACGGAGTGTATCTTCCACTTAGTATAACGGATTTAAAAAGTGGAAAAATTGAACTTATACGGCGAGAACTTCAAAAAATAGTAAAAAAATACAAAAATAAAAAGATTTTCGTAGTATTAGAAATGGCTGAATTGAATTTTGCTTACGCTGAAAAATTAGTAAAACTTTTATTAAAAACGAAGATTGCAGGTATTGTTTCGGGTACAGGGAACTCTTCTGTTTCAAAGCCGTTTGCAGGAGCGTCTGATTTGCACTCGTTGTCAAGTGGAAAGCGAACGGTAGTTGCCTGTTCAAATACTGAAAAAAGTAGAGACGTGGTAGGACTTTTTTCCGTTGCCGATAGAGTGTTTTTAAAAAATGCACCGAAAATTGCTAAAGAACTAAAGACCAATCTTGAAATTTAATAAAATACACTTTACAAAAAGTATATATGATGGTAAAATAAACAAGTAAAAATCTTTGGGGCGAGGTGAAAATCCTCACCGGCAGTGAGAGTCTGCGAAAGTGAATTGTCACTTTGATTGGGTGAAATTCCCAAACCGACGGTATAGTCCGGATGTGAAAAGATTGTAAGGCTTATTTTGCTGTTTCACCCCGTGGTTTTTCCACGGGGTTTTTTAGGCTTTACCCCCTCAAACGGAGGCAAAATGGATAAAAAGACTGAATTTTTTACTGCTAAACGAGTTGCTATTTTGGGCGTTATGACTGCAGTTGCGTACCTACTTACTCTTGTAAGTTTTCCTATATTTCCCGTAGCGCCATTTTTAAAATTGGACTTTTCTTTTGCTGTAATGCTTTTAGTAGGATATATGTTAGGGCCGTTGTCTGCAACGATAGTTGCACTTGTTGTAAACTTATTGGGTTCAATAGGTTCGCTAGGTGGTATAACTGGAGCAGTTGCAAACACGTCTACTGCAATAGTTTTTGTCGTGGTTCCTGCCTTGCTTTATAAGTTTAAAAAGGGCTTTAAATGGGTTGTTTTAGTTCTTGTATTATGCTCTATTTTAGAGATAGTAGTTGCGTTGATAGCCAATAGATATATCAATTATCCACTTTATTTTAAGGACCTTGCAAAATCGCAATTTGAAATTCATTTTTGGTTTTTAGTTGCTTTTAATGCAATAAAGTGTGTTTCAAACGGGCTAATTACAATTCTTTTATATAAAAGACTTAAAAATCTGCTTGGCAAATTTTTGTAAAAGGCGTATAATATGGCTATGGAAATTATAACTAAAACTTTTAAAGAAACTATAAAAGTTGCATACGGCTATGCTAAAACTTTAAACGCAGGCGACGTCGTTTTATTAGACGGAGATATGGGTGCAGGCAAAACGGTTTTTGCTAAAGGCGTTGCCGAGGCACTTGGTATCAATGATGAAATTACAAGCCCAACCTACGCTTATATGAATGATTACGACGGAAAACTCTATCATTACGACTGTTATCGTTTATCCTCAGGCGAAGATGCAGAGGCGTTGGGGCTTACCGATTATTTTTATATGAAGGGTATTTGCCTTATCGAGTGGGCACAAAATATAGCCGACGTTTTACCAAGAAACGTTAAAAGAGTTAAGATTGAAAAAATTGATGAAAATACGAGGAAAATAATTTTATGAAGTATTTGGCATTTGACACTAGTGCTAGTCGTTTGACAGTGGCAGTAGGGGGAAATAAGAATATACTAAAAAGCGTTGACGAGTGTTTTCATTCTCATTCGGTAATTTTAATGCAAGAAATCGAGCAGTCGCTCCAAAGTGCAATGACCGACCTCAGTGAAATTGACGTGTTTGCTTGCTCGGTAGGTCCAGGCTCTTTTACCGGAATTAGAATTGGCGTTTCCACGGCAAAGGCGTTTGCGTACGCTCTTTCCAAAAAGGTTTTGGGTGTAACCTCTTTTGAAAGTTTGGCATACAATATCGTAGATAAAACGAAAAAACTTACCATAATAGATGCAAGACACGATAATTTTTACGTGTGTGGTTTTGATGAAAACAACGTTGTTATATTAGAGCCTTGTTTTAAGACAAAACAAGAGATAATCGACTTATACGGCGAGTTTTTAATTGTTTCTGACGTTGAAATAGAGGGTGTTAATTGCATTGTTGGCAATATGGCTGAGGGTTTTGTAAAGGCAGTCGAGGCTAAAATTTCTTCGGCAAGTTATAATAGAGAAAGCGTTGTTCCTCTATACGTTAAAAAGAGTCAAGCCGAGGAA
The DNA here is from genome assembly GCA_017503885.1 of Clostridia bacterium. Classification (GTDB taxonomy): domain Bacteria; phylum Bacillota; class Clostridia; order Christensenellales; family Borkfalkiaceae; genus UBA10281. The sequence goes on along the minus strand of JAFVSF010000184.1, from coordinate 7,267 downwards.
GAATTATGATTATTCGCAAGTGGATGCTTGCCGATACGGAACGTATCAATCAAATAGAGCAGGCAAGTTTTTCCGATCCTTGGTCTAAGCAAACGTTAGGCGAGATAGTTGATGCACCAAACTTTTTTGGTTTAGTAATAGAAGTTGAGGGTGTAGTCGTTGGCTATATAGGTGCAAGTTCGGTTTTAGACGAGGGCGAGATTTTACTCGTTGCTGTTGATGAAAAATATAGAGGCAAAGGTTTAGGAAAAACTCTAGTAAACACCTTGCTTGAACGTTATGCAAGCAATGCAATCAAGAAGGTTTTTTTAGAGGTTAGAAGAAGTAACGCCCAAGCAATTTCTTGCTATCAAAAGTGTGGATTTGTAAAGATTGCCGAAAGAGCAAGATATTATAGGGACGGAGAAGATGCGATAATAATGGAGGCATCCTTATAAATAGATTGGTTGGCGAAAGGTATATCGACGTAGGCAATGGCAAAACATTGCTAATGTTGCACGGCTACCTTTCTTGCAAAGAAAGTTTTAATTATCAAATACAGTTCTTTTCACGTTTTATGCGAGTCGTTGCAATCGACATGCAAGGCTTTGGCAAAAGTGAAGAGATGGATCACCCTTATTCACTTGACGATTACGTTCTAGAGGTGCAAGAAATTCTAGACAAAATAGGTGAAGAAAAGGTCGATTTGCTTGCTCACTCGTTTGGGGCAAGGGTTGCAATAAAACTTGCAAACAAGGATAAGAGAATAGATAAAATAGTTTTTACAGGCGCTGCGGGCTTAAAGCCCAGAAGAGGTTTAAAATACTTCTTTAGAAAAGCGTCTTTTTTTATACTCAAAAGATTTGTAAAAAAAGAAAAGTTGAAATTTTTGTATTCTGAAGACTATAGAAATTTGACGGAAGTTAAGAAAAGGAGTTTTCAAAAAATAGTTGGAGAACATTTAGATAAAGAGGTGGAAAAGGTGCAAAATAAATGCCTGTTAATTTTTGGTAAACGAGATAGGCAAACTCCACCGTATATGGCGAAGAAAATGGCTAGAAAAATTACTCGTTCACGTCTTTTGTTTATAAAAGATCTAGGGCATTTTTGCTTTGCAGAAGAGCCAGTTAAGTTTAATAGTGAAATGTTCAAATTTTTAATGGAGAATAATAATGGGAGTTGAAAACGTTATCACTGTATTTGTTTTAGGGGTTTTCGTGTTTTCATTTTTTTCTTTCAAAAGTCTTGCTATATTTCAACAATGTTCGTACAAAGTTAAAGAGTTTATGCCTACTATTTTCAAAAAAAGAAAGGGCGAAATAATGCGTTTATCGACTTATAGCCTTTGTTTTTGCGTTTTAATGGCATTAGTTACAGTTGCTTTTAACAATAATTTAGCGTGTTATTCTTACTCTTGCTTTATCGTTTGCGTAGCGTTTAGTGGAACTTTTTATTTAAGTTCAAAAATACTAAAACAGCCAAAGTTTACAAACAGATATTTAAGAATATACGCAGTATCGGCAATATTCTATGGATTGATAGTTGTATCAATTTTAAAACTAGTTTTTTTACTAGTGTTTTGGGGTAGGTTGCTATTCGCCGTGAGTTTTGCACTTTTACCTATACTAATTCCATTTATAATAGTTATTGGGAAATTAGTTAATTTTCCTTATGATGCAACAAGATATAAACTTTCGATTTTAAAATGCAAAAAAGAGATTGCAAAAAATAAAAACCTAATAAAGATAGGAATAACGGGTAGTTTTGGTAAGACGTCTGTAAAAAACTATTTAGAAAAGATGCTTTCTACTAAATATAAAGTTTTAGCCTCTCCCAAATCTTATAACACTCCACTTGGTATTTGTAAAACTGTAAAAGGTGGGGTTTTAGGCTATGACGTATTTATAGCAGAAATGGGGGCGAGGTATCCAAACGATATAAACAAGCTTTGTAAAATTGTTAAACCAAACGTTGGAATTATAACTGGAATTACTGAGCAACACACGGCAACGCTAGGTAGTATTGAAGATGTTAAAAAGGCGAAAAATCAACTTATAGAGGCACTTGATAACAACTCTCTTGCCTTTTTTTCTATGCAAACCAAATATTCTAGGCAGATGTATGAAGAAGCAAAAATAGAAAAATTTGCAGTTGGCAAAGAAAGTCATTGCTTGGTATATTATAAAAATTTTATTCAAGACAATTTGGGTATAAGTTTTGAACTTGTAGTAGGGGATGAAAGTTATAAAGTATTTGCTCCGTTAATTGGCGAGCATAATGCGTTTAACGTTTGTATGGCAACGGCAGTAAGTTTAAAGTTGGGTGTAAAAATCCAAAATATTCTTTCAGTGATTTCAACGTTGGAGGCTGTCGACCACAGAGCGAAGATTATGAATACGCCTAATGGAATTACGGTTATAGACGACGGTTATAATGCAAACGTTGAGGGAATTAAATCTACGGCAAACGCTATTAAAAATTTTACGGGGTTTAAAATTGCCGTTACCTCAGGAATAGTTGAGGTTGGCAAAAAAGCACATGAAATTAATATTAAAATAGGAAAAATTTTGGCAGAAAACTTTGATTTGATTATTGCAGTTGGTGTAAATGCTCCTATTATACGTCAAGGGGCAGAAGTTCTTGGTAGAGAAGTAATTTGTGTTGAGCAAACCAAAGATGCTAAAAAAATAATCAAGCAAAGGGCAAAATCTAATGACGTCGTTGCGTTTTTTAACGATTTGACGGATAGGTATTAGAATTTTTTAATAAGTAGAAACGGAGGTTTTATTTGAAAAACGTAGTAGTAATTTTTGGTGGGGAAAGTTGTGAGCATGACGTCTCTGTGATTACGGGTGTTTTAACGCTAAATGCCATTGATAGGTCTATTTATAATCCAATTCCAATTTACGTTGGTAAAAATGGAAAGTGGTATACTCATGAAAGGATGAACGACGTTTCTATATTTCAAAATATAAACGTTAAGAATTTGGATGAAGTGGTAACCTTGCCTGCCGATAATAATCTTTATCTATTAAAAAGAGGAAAATTAAAGAGTTTAGGAGAGGTGCACTCTGTAGTAAACTGTTGCCACGGAGGCGAGGGAGAAGGAGGTGGGCTTGCAGGTGTGTTTAAGATTTCTAATATACCTTGCACGTCGTCGAGTTTGTTCGCATTGTCAACTGCCATGGATAAAGAGTTTACTAAACTAGTTTTAAATGGTATAGGGGTTAGTTGCTTGCCTTGCGTTAGGATTACTAGGGACGGATTTTATCTCAAAAGGGAAATCGCTTTAGATACTGTAAAGAATAAACTTGGTTTTCCTGCAATTATAAAACCGTCAAAATTAGGAAGTAGCATAGGCATTAGCGTTGTTCAAAATGAGACTGAACTTGAAAAAGGGCTTGTTTTAGCCTTCTCTTATGATGAAAAGGTCATAGTAGAAAAGGCTTTAGTCGGTTTTAGGGAGATAAATTGTGGGGTGTATAAAACCTGTGGCGTAGTAATTGCTTCCGATTGCGAAGAGGTTGTTGTAAGTGGAGATATGTTGACGTTTGGAGATAAATATCAAAGTCCTACGCAAAAAGAATTTCCGGCTAAACTAGATGAAGAAATCAGTGAAAAAATAAAACAAACTGCAAAGAATATATATAAAAAGCTTGGTTTTTCGGGAGTTATACGTATAGACTTTTTGCTCTGTAATAATGAGATTTTTGTAAACGAAATAAATTCAATCCCTGGGTCTTTGTCTTATTATTTGTTTTGCAAAACGACTTTAAATTTTTGTACTTTTCTAACTAGTTTAATTGAGGAAAGCGTTGATGATTTTAGGGCTATATCGCAAAATAAAAAGTCTTTTAAAAGTGGGGTTCTAAACATATCTTCGTGTAAGACAAAGGGTTAAAAGAGGCTCTATAGGTCGAAGAATCGCCAATATACACTAAAATACTTGCAAAAAAACTTTTGTTGTAGTATAATCGTGCTATTGGTGATTTTATGTTGAAGAAAATTATTTTAGCGTTATGTATACTGGTAACAACGTTTTGTACTGCCTGTAATCAAAGTGTAGTAGAAGTTCCCGAAAGTTTAACGGAAAGCGATATGGAAATATTTTTGAAAGTCGTTGACAAGGTGAACAGTGCAGAGAGTTTTTATACCGTAACCGAGGGGGAAACAAAAACTTTATGTATAAACCAACAAATATCTGCACGGAGATACGTTATAGGCGATACTATGTTCAAAGAATCTATAAGTTATTCGGGCATTATAAAACTTGCTACTCAAGTTTACGTGAAGGGAGATAAATATTTAGTTAGAGAAAGCGAGAAAGTTTCGTCAATATCTAGCGTTGTATGGAAAGACACTGCAACTGACATAGGTAAAGAAGAATATTTAAGCAGATACGGTTCGGTTATTTTAGGTTTGAACAATTACGTGTTGAACGAAAATACGATAGACGGGCTTACGCTTGTTAGAGAAAACGAAAGGTTAGTCTTTACTGTAAACGCCAACGTAGAAACGTCTACTATATATATGGTGAAAGAGATGAAAACGAGTGCGAACAGTTCAAAAGAGCCTATTTTTAGCACTGTAAAGTTAACCGTTACAACAGACTCGTCGCTAAACGTAATAAGCGTTAGGTACGAGTGCTTATATAAGATTGACGTTGCAATACTTGGAAAAGTTGACTGTGAAGAAGATATGACGGAGTATTTTTATGGTTTTAACCAAACCACAGAATTTCCTGAAAAAAGTTTTTTCACGCAATTTTTATAGGATAACCATATTAAATAACATACAAAATGCGACAAAAATCGTAAAAATATCAAAATTTTGAGTTTTCTATTGACAAGGCTGTTTTAAGAGTTTTATAATAGATGCAAGCGTGGAAACGCGAATAAAACAAAGAGGTTAAATTATGTTAGGAAATGGAGAAAAGTTAGTAAGAAGTTGGGACTATGCAACTTCTACCGTAAAGAAAGGTCTTTCAAAGACAACTACTAGTCAAACTTTGACTGTTACGAATAAGCGTCTTATTTCAGAAGCTCGTAGCGAAAGAAAAGTAAGTAGAAATGAAATTCCACTTGATGAAATCAAGAGAATTGAATTATCTCGTGAAGTTGGTTCAAACATAGCAAGCATTATCTTTTTCATTTTAGCAGGTTTAATGTTTGTTTTAGGTATTGTTGTAAATGACGGAGAATCATTGGTTCCATTCTTAATTGGTGCAGTATTGTTCGTTGTTATTGGTATTCTTTTATTAGGTAAAGGAAGTTTATCGGTTATCGTTTACAGTAAAGATAAATACTGTGTGGCACTTTTAGCCGGTGCATCAGCACTTAGAGCAAGAGCAAAAGCTGGCAAGATGAAGATTAAGGTTAACACTGTAGTTGCTGCTGAAATCGTAGATCAACTTGGTGCTTTTGTTTTCGGTGGTGGTGTAGCCCCTGCTCCAGTATATTCTGCTGCTCCAGAAGCCCCAGCATCACACGCAGAAATATTATAATAAAAATCAAATTGACGTCGAGCGAAGTCGCTCGACGTTTTTTTTGTTGCCAATACAGTGTTTTGTGTATCCTATTTTTTATTATCTTAAAATTTGATAATAAATGACAAATTTTAGAAACAGCTTGACAAATAGTATTTTTAATTATTATAATTAAAAGCAAGAAGATAAACCATCTCAGGAGGAAAGAAAAATGGCAGAAAACAGATATATCGGCGATTATCCAGTAATTGGTATCCGTCCTTGCATAGACGGTCGTCGCGGACCAATGATGCTCCGTGAATCGCTTGAACCTACAGTTTGGGCAATGGCTCACGCAGCAAAAAAACTTTTTGAAGAAAATCTTCGTTATTCTAACGGTGAGCCTGTAAAGGTTGTTATGGCAGATACTTGTATCGGTCGTGTTCCAGAGGCTGCTGCTTGCGAGGCAAAGTTTAGAAAAGAAGGCGTTGCTATTACTTTATCGGTAACATCTTGTTGGTGTTACGGTAGCGAAACTATGGATATGAATCCAGAAACTATCAAGGGTGTTTGGGGCTTTAACGGTACTGAAAGACCAGGTGCAGTTTACCTTGCAGCAGTACTTGCAGGTCACGCACAAAAAGGTCTTCCTGCGTTTGGTATTTACGGTCACGAAGTTCAAGATTTAGACCAAGTAAACGAAGTTCCAGAAGACGTAAAAGAAAAGTTGCTCCGTTTTGGTCGTGCTGCAATCGCTGTTGCTACAATGCGTGGTAAATCATATCTTCAAATCGGCTCACAATGTATGGGTATCGCAGGTTCTATTATGGATCAAGACATGATGGAAAGTTATTTCGGTATGAGAGTTGAGTCTGTTGACGAAGTTGAAATTCTCCGTCGTATGGAAGAAGGTATCTATAATGAAGAAGAATATCAAAAGGCTCTCGCTTGGACTAAAGAGCACTGCAAAGAGGGTTGGGATGATAACCCAGATAGCGTTAAGTTCTTAGGCGAAGACCGTAGAATTAAATTCACTCGTGAAGAAAAGGACAAACAGTGGGAATTTACCGTTAAAATGTACTGCATAATCAAAGACTTGATGGCAGGTAACAAAAATCTTCCAGATGCTTTCGTAGAAGAAAAAGCAGGTCACAATGCTATAGTAGGTGGTTTCCAAGGTCAACGTCAATGGACAGACCATTGGCCAAACTGTGACTATCCAGAGGCACTTCTCAGTTCAACTTTCGACTACGAAGGTGCTAGAGAGCCGTTTACCCTTGCTACCGAAAACGACGTTTTAAACGGTATGGGTATGCTTATGATGCGTCTTTTAACTCATAGAGCACAAATCTTTGCAGACGTTAGAACGTATTGGTCGGGCGACGCTACTGAAAGAGTTACAGGTTATAAACTCGAGGGCAAGGCAAAAGAGTCAGACGGTATTATCCACCTTTTAAATTCAGGTGCAGCGTGTCTTGATGCAAGTGGTGTTTGTCAAGATGAAAATGGCAATGCAGTTATGAAAAAGTGGTGGGAAGTAACCGAAGAAGATATCAAGAAGATGACCGATGCAACCGTATGGTGCGAGGCTGGTTTTGATAACTTCCGTGGTGGCGGATTCTCAAGCCATTTCGATACTTACGCAGAAATGCCTGTTACTATGATTAGACTTAATTTAGTAAAAGGCTTAGGTCCTGTTCTTCAAATTGCAGAAGGTTGGACAGTAAATCTTCCTAAAGATGTAAACGATAAGTTAATGAAGAGAACTAACCCAACGTGGCCATGTACTTGGTTTGCTCCTCGTTGTGACGGCAAAGAGGGTAG
>JAFVSF010000183.1 GCA_017503885.1 Clostridia bacterium | reverse complement strand
GACTTCGGTATTAAACAAGCCCCTACACTCGTAGTAGTAGAAGACGGAAAAACTTCTAAATACGTAGGCGTATCTGACATTAAAAAATATCTTAACGCATAATGATTTACGATATAATAATTATAGGTGGAGGGCCTGCAGGTTTAACTGCAGCCCTTTATGCCAAAAGAGCAAATAAAAGTGTATTAATAATAGAAAAAGCAGCCTATGGTGGACAAATTACTTTCTCGCCAAAGGTTGAAAACATCCCAGGTTTTATTGCCGTTTCGGGTAATGAATTTGCCGAAAAACTCGTTGAACAAGTGGTAGAACAAGGTGCAGAACTTGAATTTTGCGAGGTTTTATCCGTTGAAGACGGTGACGTTAAAAAGGTCGTTACCGACGGTGGAGTTTTCGAGGGTAAGGCAATAATTATCGCAACTGGTGCTAAACATAGAAGACTTAATTTAGAAGGCGAAGATAAGTTTATTGGCGACGGAATTTCTTTCTGCGCAGTATGTGACGGTGCTTTTTATAAGGATAAGACGGTAGGCGTTGTTGGTGGCGGAAATTCTGCTTTACAAGAGGCTTTACTTTTGTCAGATTTATGTAAAAAAGTATACGTTATTCAAAATTTGGATAAACTTACTGGGGAAGACAAACTTCAAGAGCAATTAAAGACAAAATCTAACGTTGAAATTATACTTTCTACTCTTGTAAAAGGCTATTTAGGTAGTGAAAAATTCGAGGGTGTAGAAATTGTATCTGCAACAGGAGAAGAGAGAACTGTTGATTTAGACGGTCTTTTCGTTGCGATTGGTCTTGTTCCTCAAAATGGAATATTTAAAAACGTTCTTGAACTTAACGATTACGGATATGCAGATGCAGGCGAAGATTGCAAAGTTAAAACAAAGGGCGTTTTCGTTGCAGGCGATTGCAGAAGTAAGAGAATTCGTCAAGTTGCGACGGCTATGGCAGACGGAGCAGTTTCAGCACTTGCAGCCTGTGACTACGTAGATAGTTTATAAGGAGATAATTATGGAAATCGTATTGACAGTAGAAAACTTTGAAAACGAGGTTTTAAAGAGTGATAAACCGGTTTTAGTTGATTTTTGGGCAACGTGGTGTGGTCCTTGCCGTATGATTGCACCTATCATAGAGGAAATTGCTCACGATTACGAGGGCAAGATTAAGGTGGGTAAAGTAAACGTAGACGAGCAAGAGGAATTAGCCGTAAGATACGGTATTTCTAGCATTCCAACCTTACTTCTTTTTAAAAACGGAGAGGTTGCTAAAAAAACACTTGGTTATATGCCCAAAGATGCAGTGGTCAAGTTTATTGAAGAATAATTTATAAAAAAAGCACCATTTGTCGTTCTTCCCTAAGGAATAGCAACAAGGGTGCTTTTTTAATGTGAATTTAGTTTAAAATACTGTTTTTATATTCTCTAGGAGTCATTTGCGAAACCTTTTTAAACGTCTTTGTAAAATGTGGCAAAGAGTCGAAAAATAAAAGTTCGGAAATTTCTGAAAAACTCTTATTTTGTCTAATTAGTTTTTTACTTTCGGCAATTTTAATTTCAAGGTAATAATTTATAATAGAATTGCCTGTTTTTTGCTTAAAAGTCTTGCAAATAGTAGTTTTTCCGTAGTGTAGTTTGTTGGCAATTTCATCGAGAGAAACAGTGCCGTAAACGTTGTTTTGCAATATCTTAATAATCTCGTCTTCTAAAGAGGTAGAATCCTCAATTTTAGATATAAAAATTTCTGAAGAGGTAGGTTTGGTTGTCTCGGCTCTAATCAGTCTTATAAGCAACTCTTCTAGGTTGATTTTAATAAGTTGAGCACCACCTATATTGGCATCGTCTTTAAGTTCCAATTTAGAAAGATTTGGGTTAAAGTCGGGTATTACGAAAGTGTGCTTTGCCTCGGTCATTATTGAAGAGAGCAAAAATCTTGCATCTTCGGGTACTTTAAAGAGTTTCTCTTTAAAGTAATTCATAGTTCTAGATTTGCAAACGAAACTTGCTATAAAAAGGTTTGCATCTTGTTTACCATCGCCCGTAACGCTGTGAACAGAGTTAGGTTGGATAAAGAGAATTTCCCCCTTTTTAAGCAATAAAGTCTTGTCGTCAACAGTAACTTGAACTTGATTTTTATCGCAGTATATTATTTCCCAAAAGTCGTGTTCTTCACTAG